>JAABSF010000052.1 GCA_011390535.1 Deltaproteobacteria bacterium
TCCGGGGCTGGCTCAGGTTCAGGTTCAGGTTCCGGCTCCGGCTCCGGGGCTGGCTCAGGTTCAGGTTCAGGTTCCGGCTCCGGCTCCGGGGCTGGCTCAGGTTCAGGTTCAGGTTCCGGGGCCGGCTCCGGGGCTGTCTCCGGTTCCGGCTCCGGCTCTTGGGCTCCTTCTTTTGCTTTTTTTTCTGCTTTATACGCAATGATTCGTTCTACAAGAGCTTTGCTCTTGGAATCCAGCTTCGTAAATTTGAGCCCCATTCCGTGCGGCTTATGGGGGTTTTCCGGATCAAACTCCTTTACCCAAATGACCTTTCCTTCACCTCTGATCAATCGAGTAGAATCTGTCAGTGCAAGCTCAAATCGGATCACAGTCCCTTTGGGCCTAGGTTTGCGACTAATAATAAACACCCCACCCTTAGAAATATTGCCGCAATATTTTTTTACAAAGGTTTCTACGTCAGGGTATTTCAACTTCACCCGAAGAGACACAGGAACGCGCTTTTGAGTTCTTTTATCTTTATCGGTCAAAACGAACCTGCCTGTCGTCTAAGTTAATGCACTAAGTTAGTGCAGGGACGGTGGATAACCACCCGTCGGACACATCTAAAAATCAATCTGTGAGTTTCTCACAAGAACTTGTTTTTACAAGATATTTTTCCCTGCCCCGCCATCCGGACAAGCGGCCCAAAATTTAGGGACAACTAACTTTGAGACTTTACCCTTTCCAGGGGTCTGGGTGAAGGAAAAAGTTGGCTTTTTAGCAAAATGAAAAGGAAAAAACCGAAACAAAATCAAAGGGGCCGGGAGACCAAAACCTTGTTAATCCGGTCTCTCAAGCCCCGAAAAACAGTTTTTTCGGCAGCGGCGGGACTTAAGCAGACGCCTCCTCGTTGCAATGCTACCTCTTTAGAACCACAAGCAGCCGTCACAGCACCCTCTAAACACATAGCGCAGACAGGACAATCTGCTCGAACCTCATACTCCTCCCCATCCTTGAGATCGGCGATTTCCATTATAAATGCAGGGCTTTCGACCACCTTACCCAGATCTCTTCTCGGCATCCATGGAGGATCTTTTCTGAATTCAAAATCTATGCTCTCCATGGCCTCTTCGATATGCAAAGGCCTTGGTTTTCCATCCAACCCCATCCGCCCCCAATCATACAAACGATATGTTGTATCAGAGGCCTGCTGCATCTCAGCCAGTACCAGCCCTCCTCCGATGGCGTGAACTGTTCCTGCGGGGATGTATATTACATCCATCGGTCTTACTTCCACCCGATTGAGGAGCTTCTCCAAAGAATTATCCTTGCTCGCCATCCGAACAGCATGGGGAGTCGCGCGCTCCTGCAAACCCAAATACAAACACCCTCCAGGCTGAACATCCAACACAACCCATGCCTCTGTTTTCGGGCGCCCCCCCAACCTTCGAGCCGCCTCTTCATCGGGATGCACTTGTACGCTGAGTGTCTCCCGGGCATCAAGAAGCTTTAAAAGAAGAGGAAACCTCCCGTTTAACAGGGACGCTTTTCCCATGAGCCATTGTTTGTGACTCTTAACCAGCGTCGTCAATGTGACCCCTTTAAGAGAACCTTTGGCGACAACACACGACTCTCCAGGAAGATCGACTATTTCCCACGACTCTCCACAAGGAACCGTTGGATCCATTGACTCCCTTCCAAACTCCTCGTGAAGACGGCGACCTCCCCAAACCCTTGCTTTGACAAGAGGTTTGAAAACCAAAGGATATACTTCCGGATTTATTCCAGTTTTAGTTTCACTCATTTTTTAGTTTCGCTCATTCAATTAACCCTATGTTTTTTTGCTCGAGCAAGCTTGCCACCCAGAAACGGGACGGTACAAACCTCAAGTTTGCTCAAATAATCTCTCAACGCACTCTCCACAGCAGTCACATCTTCATCGTGGTTTTTCGAGTGCATCAGCTCCAACTCAACCTCATAATCCACATGTCCGTCATCAAAAATAGTCCTGTCCACCGCCAAAGAATACTCATCGCCACACAATACAATACTTTGCAACACCCTCTCATTAAAGAAATGATCCACCAAAACAAGGCCATCGATGGTATTGTCTCCCAAGTCTCCAAACTCTCTGGCCTTGGGCCATACGCTACCGATGTTTTCCAGACCTCGCATGAATCTCCTGGCCTCAACCCCTTTCAAAACCTTCTCTATCTCAGGCCTTACAACAGCAGCCCCTTTTCTTATGGATCTGCCCTTTAAAGTCAGTGTCACCGGATGAAGATCTTGGATACTATCCTGATCTTCATAATCGTCGACTGTGGAGAGAGGATTCTGCCACTCGTTCCTTATTCGAAAGTACCATCCACTCGAGGCGAGATCCCGATTCTGCGTGTCATAAAAACTATTCTCTTGAAGGACCAGCTGTGAGCCGTCTCCATGTGAGTCAATCAGACGGCGCCAATCCCGCCCGGAGCATAACCCCAATTTAATCTCCACCTCTTTGGGCTGATCGTCGCTCGCAGAAAACGCCTTCGAAACTGTTTGGGTACAGTTTTGGTTTTTGCTTAGGGCTGACTCAAAAATAATCTCTGGATTCGTACGCCGATCCATCCCGACATCTTGAACTACCATAGGTGCAGATTCCGGCGACTTCTTGAACCCTGAGACCCACCCGGCCATCTTGCCGTACAAACTCCAAGAGACCCTCTTGAACAAGTATAACGGATACGCCGGCCCTGCAGTTATATGAACGATATCTCTGCGCCTCACAGCTCTTAAAAGATTGCGGGCCACCTTTTTCGGATCAGTGCCCCTGGTGTCCATTATCCTTTCGAAACGCCCTCTCATGGAGTCCGGCCACCCTACTCGGGCGCTTCTAAATAGCTCTGTGGACACCATCCCGGGACATTCAACGGTAACACCTATACCCAAGGGAGCCAGCTCCGCAGCCAACGCTTCAGATAACCCTACGACTGCGTATTTGGTGGCACAATATGGAACAACCATTGGAAAAGGGATAAGCCCGGCCAATGAAGCAGTGTTTATGACATGCCCTTGTCTTCGCCTGATCATGGGAGGCACAAAGGCTTGAATACCATGAATAACCCCCCAAAGATTTACATCTATAATCCAACGCCAATCATCCATGGTGAGATCTTCTACAGCCTTGCTGAGGCAGACCCCGGCGTTATTGTGGATGATGTCTACATGCCCTTCTTTAGCTAGAATCTTCTCCGCCGTCACAAAAAACTTTTGGGCATCAGTCACATCTACAACATGAGCCTCAACTCCAGAACCAAGCTCATCAACAACATCCAACACCCTCTTGTCTTTATCTAAGAGATGAAGCCGTGCACCTTGCCGCTTGAATTCTTGTGCACATGCTCTCCCAATCCCTGAACCTGCTCCGGTAATAACCACAATCTTATCTTTGAAAGACTTCAAGAAAAAATTTCCTTTCCAAGCCACTATGACAGGATAAAAAGCAAGATTAGAATCACTATCATTGACAAGCAACCTTTTTGAGACAAAAAAAAAGGGCTTGTCAATGCCTGCATATTGTTTTTATCAAGTTATCAAATACTTTCAGGCTTGAATAAAAATAGGTTAAGCGCCGTTCGATGCAGACATGCAAAATGGTGCGGCTTTTTGATAACGAACCGTCAGGGCAACCGGCGGTTATCCTGACACTAATTGTGATGTCGCTTGAGTTATCAGTTAGATACAGCTAGGAGCTCTTTTTCATGGGTATATTTGATCTATTCAAAAAAGAAGGTCGCAAGACCCGATCAATTAACAAAGCCGTTTCAACGGTCTGCAATAAAAAAGCTTCTGATGATGAACGTTACATTGCATACGAGACCTTGGCAGCGGCAAACAATGAAGAGGCTGTATATGGTCTTTTAATGCGTTTTACTTACGTCAAAGATATTGGACAACGCTCCCGATCCACAGATGAAGAAGACAAGAGATATGTCTATGATCTTTTGCGTGGGCGATGTGATTGTGTTTTGGCTCCTCTGCGGGAGTTTCTCTTGGCGAAAGAAGGCCCCGTAGGAGCACCCAAACATACCATCTCCTGGGGTCTGCGCCTTTTACACCAGATCGCACCCGATGACGAGACAGAGTGGAAAATATTAAAAGAGGTGTTGGATGACAATGAACCAGGATACGAGAGAGATCCGGTCCGCAAGCTTGAGCTGCTGACTTTTTTAAGCAGCGCGAAGAATCTTGATTCAAAAGTCGTTTGTGAAGCAATAATCCCATACCTGGAGGATTCTGATGAAGGTGTGCGCTTCGACGCCGCCGAGGCTCTCTTGAAACACGGACATGCATCAGTCCGCAAACCATTGGCAACACTTTTATCGGACGAAGACGAGTCTTTGCAACAAAGAAGCCTCATATTGGCCGGATTCATCGCCAACGGATGGTTTGATGAAGTCGAGGATAATTTATCTGGAATGCCCGCTCCCGCCTTGAAGGCGGCAGTAGAAGAGATAGAAAAGCATCTGCCGATACGCGACTTTTCGGCTGAAAAAGAGGAGGGCAAGGCATATACTCCGCCAAAACCGGAGACCGATGAAGAAAAGAAAGAGCAGGAAATATATCAAAATTTCAGGAATCTACTTATAAAAGTCGCTGAAGCGGACGACGTGGATGATTTAATCTTGTCCAATGTTGTAGAAATCCTTGTGAGAAGCGGGGTCACGGCCCAAGGTGCGCGAGGCCGGTTGGAAAAAAACCTTCCCAAAGGCTACAAAGTCCGCAAAGGCCGTGTAGAGCGTTTGCCTGAAGGTATGCAGGAGCCGTTTCTCACTAATGCGGCGAAACGATTGATGGCATCGGACTCTTATGACGAAGCGGCAGAGCCGCTGGTAAAGATACTTCGAAACAACCACACTCAGCCGGACACAAAGGGGCTCATCGCCGAGTTTTTGGCCGCAAAAGAATGGTCTTTAGAAGAGTTTCAAAAACAGGCCAAGAAATATTTACCTCCGGGTTATTGTTTCAATAGATCCGGACTTGTTGAAAGGTGTTACTCAGAGATGAGGGAGCCATACCTGACGCAAGCTGCAGATAATATCTTGGATCCTTATTTAAGTGAACCCCCTGACGATCCCAAAGAAGCAGAGAGCTGTATAACCGATGACACACGTGAAGCGCTGCTGGAGATCGCATGTAATCCTTCAACAGACGAAAGAACCATTGAAAGAATCATGGATCGCTTTTCCGCTTTTGGATGGACTGTGAGAGACTACGAGAAAAAGCTCCAGAGAGTTATCCCGGATCACTACCGAATATCCGCCCCAAGGGGTTCCAAGGATTCCAAGATCTTTAAAGTGAGCACAATGATATAGAGAAACTAAACGCTCTTTGAGTCAAAAAAAGCTTCAACAAACACAATCAAGATACAATATCGATAGAACAAGTTCTTATGATATGACTGGAGGCATGTATGCAACAACGTTATCCAATAACCCCGGCCGGACACAAAAAGCTCAAGAAAGAACTCAAACAAATAATGGAAGTAGACCGTCCCGAAAATGTAAGAGACATCGAAGAGGCTAGAAGTCACGGCGATTTGAGCGAAAATGCCGAGTATTCTGCGGCAAAAGAGCGACAAGCCTATCTGGATGCACGCAGAAAAGAGCTGGAAACAAAAATTGCACTAGCCGAGGTTATCGATCCCACTACTTTAAAGGAAGATAAAGTGGTATTCGGAGCCACAATAACCCTGTACGATGTGGATACAGAAGAAGAGATAACCTACACGATAGTCGGGGAAGATGAGAGTGATGCAAAGAAAGGCCGGATTTCACTCAAATCGCCCATGGCTCGTGCCTTGATAGGGAACCGTGTGGATGACAGCGTAAAAGTCAAAACCCCTAGAGGATTAAGAGAGTATGAGATCATGGATATAAAGTTCATGCCGGTGACACTGGAGTGAGGATTCTATCATTGAGGAAGTTGGTTTTTGTCCGTCAACAATCTCTGCACTCCTCCCCGTAAATAAGCCTCTATGTCGGCACGCCTCATACCTTGCCTGTGATGAACTCTTCGGCGGCGCATGTCCATAACCGAGCTGCTCTCAACATCAAAGAAACCTTTGCTCTTCATGCCTGATTTCTGCATCGCCCGGATCATCCAGTCCGGAGACGGCCCGACAGGTTCAAAAGAAAAGGCGTCATCAGGAGCACCGGTTCGATCAATCCAAACCGGGTTCGTGATTGCATAAGGCACAACCGGGCTCACTTGAGCCGTCGGCGGAGTGGGCTCTACATAGGAACCAATATCTATGCCTATGTCAAAAGAAGATAACGCTTTGTTCACAATGATCCCAAAGCTGATATTGGGATAATAACGCCAAGTGTTAATAGGGCTCATGGTCCGTGCCCCGGTACCGGAAGCCATTGCTGTCGCCACATACCAGCTGTCTCGCGGCGGTGCATCACCGAACGTAATGTCCATGTTCACAACATCTACATTGTGGCCGTTTTCAAGGGGTATACACTCACATACCCGAACCTGAAACCCCGGCTCGGGTTCTTCATAAACACAAGGCCATTCAGACTGAGGTCCGTTGCAAAGATCGCCTTCTTCCGTACCCTTAAATATCCACCTCAAACTACCGTTGCGATAAACCTCCACGCGATCCACATCAAACCACGCTGGAGATTGAACCCTGATACGCAAAGCGACATCGGCCGGCGGGGGAGCCTTCACCTTACTGCCGACACGCTCCCCATTGGCCCACATCTCCAAGAAAGGCCCGTAAGAAGCCACCACACAACCATCCTTGACATTTCTAGCCAACTCCAACAGATCAATATCAGAAGGCCGGTCCATAGACGAGCAGATGTAGTTATGGGCCATCCCAGGTTCATTTTTTGTTGTAGTGTGAGTGTCACTGTTTCCAATGGCGGTATAAACAACCCCGTGATTCAGCAACCTGAACCAATCTTCAGTGACTCCTTGCCAGTCGACACAAGGCCTCGCCCCGCCGATCCCGGTTGTCTCCCACAAATCATTTACTCTACACTTCGCCTCTACACAAACCCCAGTCCCGGATAGATCATCATCACCTTCATTACACGCCGCACCATTGCAACCGCAATCTTCAAACTTGCAGCAACGATGGGCAGGACTACAATCTCTATGGCTGGTACAAGGCTCGACGCAACGACTATGAACCGGATCACATAGCAGCCCAGTGCCACAAGCCGACCCTGCTTCTTTGGGATCACATTCGGAATCCAAATAGCAAACCCCCGAGCCGGTGTTACATCGGCCTACATCACAGTCGCCGTCACCACTGCAAGCACTAGGAGCAGAGCACCGGCCGGTGTTGCCGTTACAGTAGTGATCCGCCAACCCCAGCCTCTCACAGGTCGCGTCGGTGAAACACTCCCGTCCTATATCGTGATGAAACCGATAGGCAGCCGACTCGGCTGGTGTCCGCTCAAGGACTCGCCTGGCCCAATAAGAGGAGGCTTGATCCTGAGTCCAAGTGGGATCACATTCACCTTCAAGAAAGTCTTCGGGGAGCTCATCTATGAAACCATACAGGTATTCCACACATTTGTTGTACTTACGCACCTCTGCATTTGTAGGGGTGCGGATCATGTCATAGCGTTTTCCGTTAATCACCTCGATAGCATCGGCGAAGGGATCGAAATTATCACTGTTTTTCAGGATAGGGTTGGGCGATTGCAACATCCCAGGCTTTAGAGTCAAGTCAAAGGGGCTCATCCCAAATTGATCATAATATCCGAAAATGGTCTCCCGCGGGTGAGCCACTGTCACGACCGTATCATCCGGCCCGTATAAACCCCGGCTTCTTATTGCTGTGTGAATCTGAGTGGGAGTCAACCCGGTCCAATCGATGGCTCCGTTCTCAGGGGCGGTATCATCGAAAACCAAGGGCCACCCCAGCCAGTGCCCGATCTCCACTGTGGTAGTCTCCAAACCCACCTGGGTTCTCAGCCACTTCTCGACGCCAAGCTCTCGCAGAGTCGGATGATAGTCTGTAATCCAGTCATGGTCGGACGAAGACAACAGCTCTATGCCTTCAGCAAGAAAAGACTCTATCCGGGTCTTTAGGTCGGGAACGGCATCATAGCTGAAACTGCTGTGAACATGAAAATCAGATGTTATCCAGCCGGTGGTGTCCACGACTCGCTGAACTTGAGCGTCTATGGAGATAGCCCGCCCGTCATCAGGGACTACGCGAACGTGTTCATCAATTGAACGCTCCGCTCCCCTTGAAAAGATAAAACGATACCTGCCTGGAGGCAGAGAAAACTCACCTTGCCCGGTCATGGTGCGCAAGATCTTTACCACACCGCCCTTGAGCCGCATACCCCCGAACTCCAGTATCTGGCGATTACTCTCGGGTATACCGTCGCCTGCACACAATGGATCAGTGGCAGGAAAACAATCACATACATCCCTGCCTTGTGCGTCTAAACAATCCCCAATTATCGTTATCTTAGCAGGAGTTCTTTCTCCTCGCTCATCCCGCACATCATAGATCACCCTGCCTTTTGGAAGCAGAGGGACACCTACTCCTTTCTTCTCGCCCTCCCGAATAACCACCCGCTGAGCATCAGAAGGATTACGCCCTTCTTTCAATCCAACTAAGTAATAAGTCCCCGGCGGCAATGTCGCCTTGAAAGCCCCATCTTTGACAGGATCATCACCTCGATCGGCAAGGATCTCGTTCACGACGCCCAAATGGCCTGTTTCATAATCCTCGGTGACAGAAGCTTTTCGAGCACAAGACTCCAGCGTTTCAAATGAAACAGCATCACCCTGTGCTCCACGTAATGCATCACACAGGGAGTGGCTCGCTTCAGGGAAATGCGAGCTCCACTCGGAGGCCACAGGATCCATGAGCACAAAAACCTTACTCTCGGGAACCGCTTTCCCGGTATTACCATCATAAATCACACCATGAAGCGTACCCACAGGTTCATCCCAGATCTGGTGCGCTATATCCAAAATTGAAGCCACATCGCCTTCGCCGAGGATGAAATATCTCCGATAGAAAAGCCGCCCTCCTCCTTGACAACCCGTGCTTCCAATCGGACATCTCCACCAATGAGTGAAAACGAAGGTAAACGCCCCTGTTTCAATAGGCACCAATAATTTACTGGGCTCTTCCTGGTTATCTCCACACACGCCCCACGGGTCCTCTGCTCTCGTCCGCTCCGAAACAAGGGCATAAGATATCTTGTCGCCTATACCAGCCATATACGGAAAAGCCACCGGATTATTCAGGGTGTCGCCCCCTCGCAAAAGGGTCTCGGTTATATGGGACTCCTCGTTGAACCCAAGCCCCGGCACAAAGACATCGAGCCGCCTTCCGAAAAGCAGGAAATCACCCGACAACAAACCCGACTCATGGGTTTCCGTCCCCACGATGGCCTCCAAAACACTCTGAGGCTCATGCCCCAAATCATCGCCTCTCCTGAAGGGACACATGGGACGAATTACCGAACGATCCCCATCACCAGCTTCAATGCTCGTTACCACCTCTACGTAACGGGCGCCTTTTTTCAAAATGTAGTCGGTCTGAAAAAACGTTTCAGTTAAAAAGACCCCCAACAAACTCAGCGCATCAAGATAATTGTCACCCACACCTGATGCACAAACAGCAGCAAAATCACCTCTTTTAAGAGGTTCTCCGTTTTTATCGGAAGGCCAAATCGCAGGGCACGTTTTTTCAGAGCCGTCCTCCGGAGGGCCTTCCCAATCGGGCCCGGTGACCACTTCATTGAACCGGGGATTGGGAACAAGCAAATTCACCGAAGGAAACATCTCTGCAAACTGATCAAGCCCCCGAGCGCCCTGATATTTGTCTTGCGGTCTTTTTAGATCCGCATCTATCAAGCTCCCGCCGAACACCCCGGGCCCCACCGAATTTCCAGGCTGCAGAATCGCAACGCGGACATGATCGTTTTCCAACATGAAATCGCCCACCTCGGCCAAGGCCGCAGAGCCCCCAACCAGCTGGGTTCTTCTTGTTGACCTATACGCCTTAACCGACCCTTCGTCATCTTTGCTCGGCCCACAGGATGACCCGAACATAAAACAAAAAGCCAATATGAGCGAGGCTGTCACACATCGCTTCCTCGGGGACATCGGCACTCGCTCTGAAGCAGCATCTTTTCGTTGAAGCATCTTCATTCTTATCTCCATCACCGTTTTTTTCTCATGCGACTCTCGTCACAAGAGCGCTCCGCCACTGGATATCGATTCAGAAAGCAAGCTGCATTTGAATCAAGAGAGCATCGTTTTGTAACTGTCTGTGCCTCAGTTCTTGTTTGTGCGTATATGACAACTGTGCCCTCATATAACGGGACAGATAGTAGTTTACGCCACCGGTCAAAGCCCAAATATCTCTGCTATCATCAATGTCAAAGTTCATGTCCAGGTACTCGAATCGAGCCGCCACCTCCAAACGCTCCGGCAATATGAAGTAACCGGCTTGACCATAGACACCAAGGGACTCCGTGATCCCGGGCAGAGCAGTGGGTACCGCCGGCTTTTCAATGGGCTCCTCCCTCTCATAGACAGCTTCGGCTCCTAATGAAAGACCAC
>JAABSF010000460.1 GCA_011390535.1 Deltaproteobacteria bacterium
CCAGCGATGCCATGCCTCATGGCGGCGAGTTGGAGATAAAGCTGCACTCTCAAGCCCTTGATAAAGACGACTTGGAGGATCTCCCGGAGCTTACGCCGGGTGCCTACGGTGTCATCCAAGTGCGTGACACAGGCAAAGGGATGGACGAATCTGCGCTGTCTCTTGTTTTCGAGCCTTTTTATACAACAAAACATAGGGGAGCCACTGCCGGGTTGGGGCTCGCGACTGTTCACGGGATTATTAAGCAACACAAAGGGCACATCTCAGTTGAATCCAGATGCGGTGTAGGAACAACTTTCACGGTATACCTTCCCCTTTCGGATAAGCACATCTTAAATGAGCACAACCCTGACGATACATTCAACCCTGAGGGCATTTTTGTACTGTTGGTGGAGGATTCCAGCCCCGTCCGGAAACAAGTAGCCGTGCTGCTGCGAAGAAAGGGCATGATAGTAAAGTCAGCATCCAACGCCGAAGAAGCACTTGAAATGAAGGGAGAAGACCCCATCGACCTTCTAATCACCGATCTAATCATGCCTGGAATGAACGGTAGAGAACTGTATGAAAAGCTAAGTGAGACCACCCCTAACATCCCTGCCCTCTTTATGTCGGGTTACTCAGGCGACATCTTGTCACAAAACGGAACATTAGAAGGGGGCCTCACCTTTCTGCGAAAACCGTTTACCATGGATTCGCTTTATGAAGCCATAAGCAAGGCGCTCTCTTCGGCGCAAAGGTCGGAATCTTGAAGGCCCTGCGAACATGTTTGTCCGGATCTCAATGAGATCCTGTTTAAACCCGGGCTCAAAACTACAAACCCGACCGGTTCTAATCCTAGGGACATGTCTTGGAATTACCGCTGGTGTATAGTCTGGCCCAGCCGTCACTTAAATGATCGTCACACCAGGCGGGCACATATGTCGCCCCCTGAAAATAGTGAAAAGTCGAGATGGATCCGCCGGAGTATCCACAATGCAATTCATTACTCCGGAACTCGTTCTCCCATGAGGGACACTCTCCACCTGTCTTTGTACAGTTGGGATTTTGGCTCATATCGCACCACCAGTCGGAATAAAAAGCGACTGACCCCGTGTCAAAGAACACATTATCACTCACATCATTGAAGTTGGAATAGTCCCGGGCCCTGATGGGATCTCCTGAGACATCATGAAACTGGTTGTTCGAGATCTCGTTCCATCTGCTTCCGTGAGCCAAATAAACTGAATGCATCATACCCGCCTGAGAAGAGATGTTTTCATTCTTATTGAAGTGGTTGTTTCGGATAACATTTTCTATCGAATTGACCAAATCCAAAGCGCCATATCCGGGGTTACCGGGTGACGCCAGGTTGCCGATCTCGTAGAAATAACACCCAAAGACCCGGTTAAAACCATTCCATCCATTATCAAAATCGTTTCGGTTCCCGGCGAAATGAAGCGCATACTGCTGATAGTGCTCGAAACGCAAATAGATAAACTCGATATTGGTGGGCTCACCATCAGATACATTCAATCTAAAAAGATATGATGCGCCCAGCCCATCAAATACAGGCCGGCCGTCGATGGACCCAATCCCTCCACCATGATAATCGATGGGCATGAACTTCACTTTATAGTCGGGATGATAGTAATCCCAAATCACTGTCTGCCCGGAGTAGACTCCTTGTTCGATACGTACGTCCACTTCACATTCCGGAGCCTCTGCTTTCAGGATCTCCTGCACCCTTCCGAGGGAAGCCACAGCAGTCGCCGGGGAGGCGCCGTCCAACCCATCATCTCCCGTGGTTTTCATGTAAACCGTATCAAAACACTCAACGCTCCCGTCGATTTCAATTTCGCCGTCTTGCGGAGTGGCATCCTCATGGATGAGAGAGGCGTCATCCGGCGCATCACCATCTAAAGGCTGCGAACTGTCCACCCAACTATCCACCGAACTATCTTCATGTCCACCATCTGCGACGACAACCGCGTCCACCGGCGAACCATCTTTTGAATCATTACCACCTGTATCCCCTCCGCACCCAAACCCACAAAAAACGCAGAGCGCCAACAAAGAAAGTGCGATGATGATTGAACCACAACCCATTGAACCCTTTTTGTATTTCATTGAGCCTATTTTCATTTCAACCCTACTCCAATATTTCGCAAATAAATTGGTGATTATTTTTTGAAATAATAACAGTTTTTTGCAACAGTGGAAACTCTGTGGGAACTTTTTCTTTTCTGAACTGTCGGTTTCTTTACAGTATCAGTTTGAAAACTTTTGATCGTCTGTGGTTTCCTTATAGGCCATCAAAACCCATCTCTGGGATTGTTCGACAATTTTTCTTAACAAGTGCTATTTTGTCAGCGCTTATCCCATAGTTTTGTCTTTTCTGAGCGGAAAGGAATCGTCATGTCTTTGTCCACAAAAAGGTTTATCTACTTTTATGTCTCACTTCTCTCTTTTTGCATTGCCTCGGTTCTCATCTCTTCATGTACGAGACAACACGCCGCGAGTAAAAGCCCGGGTCCCAAGTGGGAGGGTTTCCCTAAACCCGAATCTACAGGCGCTACTCTTTCCACAGCTCAAGAGTGGGGACAAGAACCAGAGTGGACCACCCCCAAACCCTCCGAATTGCCCCTTGAGATAATTCACAAATCCCCGACATCTTCAGAAATATACGCCTCTGCGGTTCTGGTCGCTTTCAATCAGCCCATGGTTCGTCTGGGAAAGGTAAAAAGCCGAAATGAAGCCCCTGATCGTTTTCCCATTCAAATCCATCCACCGGTGAAAGCAAACTATCGCTGGGTTGCAGGCAATACCCTGAAGGCCGAATTCAGTAAACCGGCCAAAAATGCAACCCGTTACACCATTACAATACCCGCAAACACATCTTCGCTCAGCGGCGCCCGCTTGAAAGAAGACCACGTCTGGAGCTTCGAGACCTTGCGGCCTGAGCTGAACTGGGTGCAACCGTTGCCGGAAAAAGCACAACGCGCAGATAGTATCCGCCCTAATGACAAATTCTTGTTGTTTTTCAATATTCGAGTGGACCCCGGCAGCATAAAAAAACATCTGGTCCTGGAGATGAATAAAAAAAAGATTGGATATGATCTAAAGAAAAGAAAAACAGAAGACGAAGAGACCCTGGATCGTCTGTATGTCTTGACTCCCAACCGATTAATGGAAAAGGGAGCTTCCATCACGATAAAAACCCGGCCGGGAATAAAAACACCTGAAGGCCCTCTCTCTTCCATACAGAAATTCAAACGTGACTATCAGGTCTACAAGCCATTAACCATATCTCTTTTGTGCGGTGGCGAGGAAATA
>JAABSF010000461.1 GCA_011390535.1 Deltaproteobacteria bacterium
GGTCCATATTATCATCGAGATCGTAGAAAGCCATCTCAGGTTCTATCATCCAAAACTCACTCAGGTGTCGCGCAGTGTTTGAGTTTTCAGCTCTAAAAGTGGGACCGAAAGTATAGATCTCTCCTAATCCCAAAGCCAACAGCTCTCCTTCAAGTTGACCGGAGACGGTGAGCCCGGTTTTGTTGCCGAAAAAGTCTTTCGTATAATCCACTTCTCCTGCGTCATTTAATGGAGGATTTTTCATATCCAAGGTAGTGACCTGGAACAGCTCTCCGGCGCCCTCACAATCGGAGGTTGTGATGATAGGGGTGTGTACGTAGACAAATCCCCGGTCGTGATAGAACTTGTGAGTTGCGAAAGCCAAAGCGTGACGTATGCGAAAGACTGCGCCGAAGGTGTTTGTGCGTGGACGCAAATGTGCGATTTCGCGCAGAAACTCGTATGTGTGCCTTTTAGGTTGTAGCGGGAAGGTGTTTCTGTCCGCCGCTCCGAGGATTTTTACTTCAGTGGCTTGAAGTTCGAAACTCTGGCCTTTACCTCCGGACTCCATCCATAATCCTTTGGCTGCAATCGCCGAGCCCACCCCCAGTTTTTTGATTTTGTCGTAGTCAGGCAGCTCGGGCTGAACAACGATCTGAAGCTGCTCTATACATGAGCCATCGTTGATCTTGACGAAAGTTTGATTTTTTTGAGGACGTATCGCTCGCACCCATCCCATCAAGGTTATTTCAACTCCCGTTTGTTCTATCTTCAGCGCGTCCACAATCTTTGTGCGTTTCATGTTTTTGCTCCTCTTTTCTGCTTTGGAAACAGAAGTCTTAGAAACCTTTTTTCATGTAGATCAGTGACTTGGCAAGTCAAGCAAAATCGCAGATTTGGCCATGATGAGTTTGGTGTGTGAATCTAACCGATGGCGACTTTTTTCATAAGTGTTTTTTATAGAAGGTTTTTTGGCAAGGTTCTTTTTTTGCTGCTATATTAGCTCTTTGTTTTTTAGAGATGATCGCCGAAAAGGTAGAAAAATGGAAGGTCCTTTATTCACAATGGTTTTTTGACGAATTGATGGATTTTTTGTGTGTAGGTGGAGATTCGAGGGAGATAAACCAGACAGGAGTTTTGAATAAATGAAGATTTGTTGTCCAGAGGTAAAAAAAATTCTTATGCCTACAGATCTCTCCGAGGAGGCTAGAGGAGCGGTTAAATATGCCGCGGCACTAGCGGAGACGACCCAGGCTGAGTTGCACATTTTGCACGTCTTTACAGCCCATAATTACGACCCGCAGATAGCAGGGAAGGTTATGAGTGGGTTGAAGGATGCCTTGACTCATATTGAAGAGCAGCTTCGCATGAAGCTGCGGGCCGAAGCTGAAGGACATGCCCAAGACCTTAATATAAAGGTTATAGATGCTGTAGTACGATCCATGGCGCCCTATGACGCCATCTTGAGATACGCGGTGGAAAACGACATTGATCGAATTATCATGGGTACCCAAGGGCTGACGGGGTTGAGCTATGTTTTGTTGGGCAGCGTCACTGAAAAAGTAGTTGAGTTTGCTCCTTGTCCGGTGTTGGTGGTAAATCAAAAAGAACGGGACTTTGTGGATGCTCAAGGCCATATGCTCCTTAACAGGATACTTTATCCCACTGATTTTTCCGAAGAATCAACTTGGGCAGCATCCCGTGCGCTTGAATTGGCCGAGGCCGCTTCAGCCGAAATTATCGTTGCTCATGTGATCTCGCCGAAGGAGTCTTCTTCTGCAGCTCGTATAAGGCAGTTGAGCGAAGAGGACTCTCAACGACAACTTGTGGAAGAGGCCGAAAAAGCGCTGAAAAAGGAAGCGGAGAAGGTGTTTGGGGGTTATGAAAAGGTAAGATGTATTGTAAAACACGGCAGAGTTCCACAAACACTCGCCGAGTTGGCGAAAGAAGAGCTGGTTGATTTAGTGACTATCAGTTCGAAGGGAGCAGATTCATTCCGTGAACAGGTAACCGGTTCGGTTGCAGAGCGGTTTCTTCGCCTCTCACCGTGCCCGATTTTGGTGACAAAGCAACCCTATGAAAACGCGAAGAATCTTCAGCAATAAATAGGGCTTACTTAGGGTTGTTGAGTCAAAAAGCTTAACTCTTGGGCCTTTTCTGTTAGGTGGAGTTGGGTGGTTTGTATATGTAGAAAACTCACCATGTTATCTCGGTGCCTAGAGGTTCGCCTTTGAGTACCCTGTTTACGGATCCTTCCATAGTTGCGTCAAAAATTCTGGCTGAAATTCCTTCGCGAGAGAGCTGGAGAGCTTCATAAACCTTTCCGGCCATTCCACCTGTAACATCTGTATTGCTGGATCCAGTGAGCCCATGTTTGACTTGGTCCCAATTTTTTTGGGAGATTTTTGCCCATTTTTTACAATCGGGTTTTTTTGTCGGGTTTTTATTGAACACACCATCCACATCGGTTCCATAGAATATCCTGGATGCCTGCAGAAATCGAGCCGCCGCGACGGTCAATGTATCTCCGGAAAGGATCCTGCATCCCCCCGTCTCTTCCACTGCAGGCACACCGTAAAGAACCGGCATGAGCCCTTGTTTAACGAGGCCGCGCAAAGGACGCAGCTCGATGGACTGCAGCTTTCCATTCAGCATCCTGCCGCTGCTGGAGGCTTGATATGGAACGGCGGGGACACCTTTGTTTAAGAATATCCTGCAGACCATTGCATTCAGCTCATTTTGAAGTATTTGAGTTTCAGCCCAAGCCAGCCGGTCACTTTCACTCTCTACTCTTTCATGAATTCTTGTGCGGGCTACTATCTGGTGTCCGAAGCTTCCGGCCCCGTGCACCAAAACTGCAGGTCGCAGAGAGGCATGGACAGAGGCCACCTCTTCAGCTATGCGTTCAAGCTCTCTTCGGCGCAGGATTAGGGCAGGGTCTCCCTTTACAGTGATAACCGAACCGCCCAGCTTCAAGACAGATCTCTGTATTATAGTTGTCTGTTCAACGGGCATGATCCCACAACTCCTCAAACAGCCGGGTATATCCGCAGACAATCGTTTTCCAGAATGCCCGTCATGGAGGTGTTCTTCATCTCGGCGACACCACTTTCGAACTCTTCAAGCGGAAAACCGTCTACACAAGGAATCTCCCCTAAAATGGCGCCAGTAGTGATTATAGGCTCAGCTTTTGCCATTATCAGCGCTGCAGGAGCCAAACCGGTTTTAGACAGACGATACAATGCGTAGGACCCGACGGTAGAACCTTTTCCAGTGGGAAAAACCACAACCTTCCCGGTCAGGCATTCCCCCTCCAGCGGGTGACCTGCCT
>JAABSF010000462.1 GCA_011390535.1 Deltaproteobacteria bacterium
CTCCCCTTAGCCTTCGGCCGAGGGAAAACCCAATCATTGAAAATTGTTTTATCTCAGGAATATCCAGAACTCCGGAGAGAAGAGAAAACAACGGCTTGTTTTCATCGGCAGGCTTGTTAAAGCAATTATTTTGGATATCCACCTCTGAGTCTAGAAGGATTGCAGGATCAAGTGGTTTAGGTGAAAGTCCGGGTTTTAGGTTGCTGCTCACCAAGTATCCTGTTTGGGAATCAATGGAGAAAGCCAAAACCGTCACAAGTGAAGCACCAAATGATTCTGCGGCTTTACAACAGACTTTGCCCATTGCCTCTAGTATGTTTTTTTCTTCCGCCAGAATTTTAATGGAGTCGCGAATCTCCATGAGTCGGTGTTTTTCATGGGGGGAGAACATTTTCTCACTCCTTAGAATTTTGGCGGGCACTGCTTAGCAACCCACGCCGCCGATGTTTCTCTATAGACTTTTTTCAGTGGTATACCGAACTCCCGGGCGATTCGTTTACAGCTTTCGTATTCAGGTGAAACAGTCATCATCTTTCCATCAAGATACCCTACCATTACATCTATCATGCCCCACTGAGTTTCGATTTGCTCATTTTTTCTCAATATCCTCCTCCTGTGCACAGGGTTCCAGCGTACACCGAAAGAGGTGGATTCAGAAAAGAATTTTTCGATAAAGGCTGCCATGTCGCTATCTTTTAGTAAGACCGCAATCTCAGTGCCGGGGCGACCTTTTTTCATGATTATCGGCGTGATCCAGGTGTCCAGAGCGCCCATTTTCAAAAACTCTTCACAAAGATGCCCCGTTAGTTCAGGGCTCATGTCGTCGATATTGGCTCTCATCTCTACAAGGGGCTCTTCTATTGATCCGTCTTTGCTGTTGTCTCTGTTGTCTTGATCAGAATGAGATGGAAAAGCTGTGCCCCATAGAGCTCTCACTACATTCGGTTTGCCTTTAAGATCAATCGTGCCGGCCCCGTATCCAATTCCGTTTACATGCATTGCCGGGAGATTGCCGAATTGATGGGTGAGGTTTTTGATGATCGAAGCACCCGTTGGAGTCGCCAGCTCGTGTTTGTGGTCTTGACCGCCCACTATCGGAATATGCTTCAATAGTAGAATTGTTGCCGGCGCCGGTACCGGAAGTGAACCGTGTCGTGTTTCTACTACTCCTCCTCCGACACAAACAGGCGATGCTGAGACCTTGATGGGGTTGAGCCACATAACGGCAGCTAAAACCCCCACAATGTCAATCAGCGTGTCGGCACCACTAACCTCATGAAAATGTATTTCATTGACTGAAGTTCCATGCACCGCAGCTTCCGCTTGCGCCAAACTGAGAAGCGTCTGTGTTGCTCTTTCTTTGAGTATTTGATTTAAATCGGAGCGCTGTATAACCTCACGACCTTCTGAATACGTTTTACAAGCTATACCTGTCGCTTCGGCTTCCGATGATATTGTCAGGTGGAGTGAACTCACGCTTCCTTTATTAACTCGCTCTAAGCTGAAAGCCTTCTCTTTAAACCCAATGGCTGCCAGAGCTTCGTCTACAGGTTCTCTTGGGACACCTGAATCAATTAACGCCGCTAAGAGCATATCTCCCGCAACTCCGGCGTTCAGATCAAAGTGCAAGTATACTTCTTTATCAGGCGGTGTGTCACCGGAATCATTGGAGATAAGACGCGTCGATTCTCCAGGCAAACCTTCTTTGGAGCTTTTTGTCGATTCATTCATTGTATGAATTTTCTTTTTCTCGTCGCCGGTTAATCAGAGCTGCAGCGTATCCCGCTCCAAAACCGTTGTCTATATTTGTTACCGTCACTCCGGATGCACATGAATTGAGCATGGTAAGCAACGCGGAAACCCCGGAAAACGAAACTCCATAGCCTATACTTGTCGGCACGGCTATTACCGGGCGTGCCGTCATCCCGCCGACCACTGATGCGAGGGCACCCTCCATCCCGGCAACCACCACGATAACCGTTGATCTATCCAGGAGTGCCCGCTTTGAAAGAATTCTATGAATCCCCGCTACGCCTACATCTACCACAAGCTCAACTTTGTTTCCCATGATCTCTGCAGTCAAGACGGCTTCTCGAGCTACCGGCAAGTCCGAAGTTCCTGCACAGACCACCGCAATTGAGCCTCTGCCTAAGTTTTGCCAAGGCCGCTGAATCATGGTTAATGCATTAGCCTCGGGATGATATGTTGTGTTTTTAGTTTTTTCGACGACCTCTTGCGCCTGAATATCTTTGATTCTAGTTACAAGTACGTTTCCTCCTCCTTTGCGCAACTCTTCCAATATTCCGATAATCTGAACGCTCGTTTTTCCCGGGCCGAAAACTACCTCCGGGAAACCCCGCCTGAGTTGTCTCTGATGATCAATTGTAGCGTAGCCGATCTCTGAATACGGAAGAACCTCAAGTTTCTCCGCTGCTTTTTGGGTTGAAATGTCTCCGGATTTTACGGCTTGGAGCAGTTTTATGAGATCTTCTTTTTCCATTTATCTCTCATTGTCTTCTTCGGGGAGGGCTGGAAACCCTCGACTTCAGTCGAAGCTTTTAGGATGCCCCGTAGGGCCCCATAAGCGGAAGCTCCCCCTTATCAATGCGGGGGTTTTTGTCGTCTACGTCAACCACCGTCACCTAAAGGCGACGGCCTGTTCGGCCGGCGATCTATCCAAAAGCGAGCGCCGAGTCCTGTCGACATTTGTTGACAAGGCGCGAGGAACTATTCGAAACTTACATCGAACGGCATCAGAGTCAGCACGCGCTCTCGTTGGCAAAATGCGACGGATAGAAGCAGACGCCCCAACCTTTTTGCAAGGGGGTGATGGAGCGTCGATATTGTTTTAATTGCCATTAATCCTTGCGGACCAGCTCCGAGCATAGCACCATTGAGGGACAAAGACACTCCTTCCGGGCTTAGGCTGCTTTGCAAAAGCTCCAGCCATGATTTCGGACGGGGGTAGACTGCGCTCTTTGCATCCAGTGGCAGCTTTCCTGCTCTCCGGGCTTCAGCGATAGCTGCGGAGATGCCGCCCATTTTGTCGACGAGTCCAAGGTCTTCAGCTTTGCGACCAGTCCATACACGGCCCTTTGCAGCTCGTCCGACCTTGGCCGGCGACAAGCCTCGCCCTTCCGCTACTCTGGATAAAAATTTCTCGTATGTCGCCTTCATGAATTTTTTAACTATTTCGCGCTCCTCGGCCGAAAATTCTCTATCGGGGGCGAACATGTCGGAGTTCTTACCGCGACGGAGGACCTGCCTGTTAACACCGATTTTACGAAAGAGGCCGCCTAAGGTGATTTT
>JAABSF010000463.1 GCA_011390535.1 Deltaproteobacteria bacterium
ATGCATCACCGTGAGCGAGTCACGCCTTGACAACCCATCCAGAAGACAAGCCTCCAAAACAGCCAGCGCGTCGTGTATAGAGTGGTGCTCATCATCAGCGATAATACGACGGGTATGTATCACCATGTGATTGTTTTTTTTCGCTGATTCTGCGGCTGTTTTGCCTGAACCCGGCTTCAGGTCCGCTCCGGTGGATCCATCACCCTGAGACAACTTCCCGGCAGGGGTCTTTTTTTGTGTGTTGGTTGAAACTTTAGTTGTATTGCCCAGTGAAGCGGCATTTTCTTTATTGTGAAACAGAAAATAATACAGCACCCCTCCGGACACCAACAACGACAAAAACGCCGCCAAGGAAGCCAGCGCAACCAAAACCGCCATTGAAATGCCTTTTCCAGGCATCCCCTCCATTCCCGGGCTTACATTTCCAGAGACTCCTTGAACCTCTGTATTCCCTTGCAATGGCTCGATTGTGATCGGGCCCTCTTGCGGTTCGCGTGGTTTAAACGGCGCTGTAGCCCTGACCCCCAGACGCAGAGCCGGCAGACCTTCACTCGATTTTTCTTGCTCTTTGGGCTTCAGTAAAGTCACGTCGGGTTCTCCATACATGACATAAGATGCCCATGCCAACTGCCCTTCACCTGATTCGGCTATCACACGATTTCTTGCGTTTCTGACAGCCGCTCCCATGGAGGCTCCTCGGCTCAAATCCAGATAGAGATGACGCGCAAATTGGGCTCCCTGCCCGTCCACCATCTCCCACTGAGTCCCAATATAGTGTCTTACTCCGGCCAACAGAAACGCCTCGGCCAGCCCAAAAGAGGGGATACTTGTATCAGAAACGTTGAAGGTGCCGCTTCTACAAGCATTTGAAAAAACCACCGAGGGCATGGGACGTCCAGCGCCCATTTGCGAAATCTCTTTTGCAGACAACAACCCATCATCCAACCTCCATGCAAAACCCGACTCAGAGGCGGGCGGCTCTGCGTGTCCGGCAAAATGGACAAGATCATAGTCTTTGATCTCTCTACGCACAAACTTAAGATTTGAGACCGTGACCATGCGCGCCAAAATATCGGCGTTGCCGTCCAACTGAGAGACTATCTCGAGCCCCTCACGCTCGACTTGCGGCAGATTTTGCTCGGGATCGGAACACACAATGAGAAGACGCAGCGGAGAACATGTCCCAGACCTCTGGACGCCGGCATTGGGTGGGTGAGAAGTTCTGACCAACCTTCCCATATCAAAGCGCCTGCAAAGAAACTGCTCACCGTCATAGAAAAGCTCCCAAGGAAAGACCAGCAGCTCTTCATCCAGCTCCAAGGTCAAAGACCCCATGGTTCGCCGGATTTCCATTATTATGTGCTGCGGAAGAAGACGCCGCGCCAGCTCTTCTCCCACGACTCTGAGCTGTTCCAGATTACCCTCGGTTAATTTATGAGAACGGTTACCTCTGTGAAGTATTGAGACGACCTCTGATGAGAGCTCTTCCACACGTTCAACCGAATAGGCCAATGGTTGCTTGTACCGCAGCGTCCCCGACTCGAGAGTGCAGGCCAAGTTTCCGGGACCCACATGTGTGATGCAGAGTTTCATTTTTCGCTCAGCGCCCGCAACCTTCGCGCCGCTTCTTCTATCCGTTCATCAGGCGCTGTAAGTGAAAACCGCACAAACCCCTCGCCTCCCTTACCCATACCGGCGGCCGGGGTGCATACTATCCCACATTCATTAAGCAACCACTCCGCCGTCTCCATCCCAGCCATTCCCTTTGGCACAGATGCCAACACAAAAAACGTCGCCTTGGGAACCAACACATCCCAACCTCCATCCTGTAAAGCTTTACAGAGAATATCACGACGTGCCGCATAAATCTTGCGAAGCTCTTCCACCGAAGACCACCCTTCTTTCAGAGCCGTGACCGCGGCGTCTTGCACAGCTCCGAACACACCTGAGTCCACATTTGTCTTAATCCGCCCAAGGCCATCTATTAAAGTTTCATTTCCTGCGGCCCAGCCTACTCTCCACCCGGTCATATTGAATGTCTTCGATAAAGAATGAAATTCAAGCCCCACATCCTTGGCTCCAGGAATCTCCAAAAAACTCACAGGAGGCTTCCCGTCGTAGTATATCTCTGCATAGGATGCGTCATTGATGATTATTACTTCATTTTTTTTCCCAAAATCCACCGCCTGCTCGAAAAACTCACGTGTAGCCGTTGCTGCTGTTGGATTGTTAGGATAATTGAGCCAGAGAACCTTGGCTTTTTTTGCCACATCCTCCGGCACACTCCCGAGATCCGGCAAAAAGCCTCTCTCCCGCTTCAAGGGCAACCTGTGCACATGTGCCCCGCAGAAAAACGCCGCTCCTCCATAAACAGGGTAGGCCGGGTCACCCAACAAGGCGATATCCCCGGGGTCCAACATGGCCCATGAGAGATGCGCTATCCCTTCTTTGGAACCAATCAAAACCACTATCTCCTTGTCCGGGTCCAAAGAGACATGGAACCTGCGGGACATGTACTCCGAGATGGCTCTCCGCAGCTCCTCCTTGCCCTGATAAGACGGATATTGATGATTTCCCGGCTCTCCCGCAGCTCTCCTTAGGCTCTCAATGACCAGCTCCGGAGTAGGAAGATCCGGATCTCCCACACCGAGATTAACAACATCGACACCTCTCTTGATAGCGTCCCGCTTTTTCCTGTCCAGCGCGGCAAACAGATACTCTCCAGTCTCCGATATTCTTTTGGCCAATCGAATAAACATAAACTTCACTCTCCTTAGGGCTATTTTTTTGTCAGGCCTTAGACATGACTAAAAAATTTCAGCGTTTTTTATACATACTCAGCGCTCTCCTGTACACCTGAAAACCAACCCATAATTCATCCTCCCTTTGACTCAACGTTTTCCCCTTGCTCAGCGCTCTCCTTGGACAGCAAACTCTTTGCTGAACCCTTCATTATATGGATCGCTTATAAGAATCTTATAAGCATATCCTGCGAATACTATTTTTTTTATAGTTTGCGTAAACACCTTGCAGAAATATATTGTGGAAATATGTTGTTGGAACAACGTGGAAGATTCAAAAGATTTTGCGAGAGATATACTGAGCGCACAATGAGGTATTAATGAACGACCCCGCAAACCCGAAACCTGAAGACATTGGAGACATTCTAAAAGCCTGGAAGAGCATCCTGGGCATTTTCGGCTCAGCAGTTTGCCACGATTTGAACAACCCGCTTCAAGGGGTAATAGGCTTTATGGATCTCCTGGTGCACACCGAACAGGATTCAAGAAAAAAAGCTGATCTA
>JAABSF010000464.1 GCA_011390535.1 Deltaproteobacteria bacterium
CGATCTCCGGATAGTTTCGTGCCTTCGCCCATGGAGAATAGACCCCCTCAATGAGTCGCCCCGGCAGACAACCAAAGGGAGCAATAATGGCCACACCTGAGTAGCCCTCCTGCATTGCCGCTGCACCTACAGCCGGAGAAACGGTGGCTTCGCTCTCGAGCTCCGGATCCACAAACTCTTTATGCCCCTTTCCGATTATTTCACTCATGTCATGTGGCACGTGCGGTACCAGCCCCGTGGCCCTGAGAACAGAAGCAATTTTTTCCTCTACGGTATCTTTCCATAACTTTTCAACCAAATAGACAGCCTCCTCCTTAAGACCTCCATCAACCAAAGCACGCACCCATCCCTCGCGCCGTCTCCGCCCTTCCATTATAAACTTCCTAGCAAAATCAGTATAATGGAACCACTCCGTAACACCCGTAACTTTAGGATAGATCCCCTTGGAAATGAGCATCTCCGATAGTTCTTTCACCGAAAAATTGTCACGTCTGACGTAAATCTCACCCACAATCAAAACTTTTTTCAGATCTTCCAACCGACCCTTTCTAGGGATCCGGTTGAGGTGATCCGCTGCTGATTTGATCGCTTGATCGAGTGCCTTCGGGCCTCCAAGCAGCCCCTGCATGACACCATTCCATATCTCTTGAAATTGCTCCAACGCTGATTCGGGATCCTGCGCCAACAATCTGAGGGAGGTTCGCACATCTGAAAAATAATCTCCTAAAACAAGGGCTCGCCATACATCTCTGTTGAAAGTAGCCCCCATCTCACGATAAGAGTTCTCAGAATTTGAAACCAAAAGCACCACATTTTCCCAACCCATCTCATCAAACAACCTATCAAAAAATACATAGTACTGACCTGTACGACAGGGCCCCAGCGTAGAAGGTACGAACACAAGGTAAATTTGATCTCCAGAGGTCGGATCGTGGTCACGGAAAAACTTCAGCACTGATCCCAAAACCAAAAGCGCAGGGATGCATTCCTTACCGGAAGCGACATTCCGAGCAAGCTGTGTCGAGTGTGCATCGGGTAACGGCAAATGTGTGGAAACGATACCTTGGCGGCGGGCCGCGATATCCATTGCCTCTGTTGAGAGGTCTCCCATGGAAGGCCAAATCAAGTGAACCCGTGGGTCACGGATGTCCAGACGTGCACCTGTCTTGTGATCGACAATGTCACAAAATTCATCCTTAAGCTCAACAGAGTAGCGGCGGGAAAACGTCTTCTCTTCTGCAGGAATAACGTGCCGACGATAGCTCTCAACAATGTCCAGAAAAGCCTCCACCCTGGTATCCAAACCCGCATCCGCGGTATGAGAGTCGATTTCCAGGATAAGATAAGGTTTCTGCCCCATCAACCAGCGCACGTAATGCAATAAAAAGGAGTCCGGCGCGCAAGAGAAATTGGATATAAAAGCAGGATAGAGGTTATCAATAGACCTCACCTGCCTGATAGCCTTCATGTTCTGCTGCCCGTAATACCAATAATTATTTGGCGGTATCTCCGCATCCGGATCGTGGATCATATCAAAAGGTATCACAGACACACCTTGAGACGTAAATTTTCGAGGGATCCCCATGTTTGCGTCCCGAGTGAAAGCATTATAGGGCCTCCCTAAAAGTGCGATATACACCCTATCGGGATTATCTCGCACCTCATTGAGCACCTTTCTGCCAAGAGCTCTGTAGGCAGACAGAAAACTCTTGTACTGCTCAATACCCACGTCGTAAGCTCGGCTGCCTTCCTCTCTTGTAAACCCTAAGGCCTCGGCGGTCTTCTCGAAAGCCTTCCGCGAAGCTTCGAAACCACTACCAAAAGACACCAACGGCTTCAGCATTTGCTTTTCTCGCAACCCAAAGGCATGGCGGGAGAAAAAAGGTAGGCCCTGTGTAAGGGGACACACACATGCGTGGACCTCTTCCATGCTGGGCATGTCTCTAAAGTGAGGCAGGAACAAGTAGTCCGCACCTTTGTCCAGCACATCCTGAATAGCACCGTGGGCTATTTCCGCAGGAAAACAATAATTGCTCTCTTGCTTTGCTATACCCTCCGGAAGTATCTGCGTGGATATCTCTACCGGCACACCCAAGCTATGAAAAAACCATGCATAAAAGGGCCACACGGAATGAACGGAGAAAGCCATGGGAATGCCCACCTTTTGAGATGTCCTTGGAACAAACTCCTCAGGAGGAGGCGCAAAATCTTCGAAAATCATCCGGCTGCGCTCCTCGGTGTAATCCACTATTTCGCTGGAAACAATCTTCCGTTTTTTTCGCTGGTTTGTATAAAGCGAGCATCGACCACCAAATGGATAGCGATGCCCGCTCACTTCAAGGCGCCTGATATTACAAAGGTTCTCACAAGCCTTACAGGTAAACTCGCCTTTGTATTTGATCTCCTTTTCGACGATTGACTGAAGGTCAAAACTGTCCTTTTCGATCAAACCCTCGTCGTGTTTCTTCAACACCAGTCGAGCAACACCAAAACAGCCCATTAACTCAGGATCCGGGGGCACCGTTATGTGCTTGCCGGTCATCTGGGCAAAGGCCAGTGGCACCGCAGGATTCTTCGCGACTCCGCCCTGCAATACCACTCTATCCCCCACGGCTCGATTTCCCACCACACGGTTCAAGTAATTCGCAACAATCGAAAACACCAAACCGGCGACTATGTCTTCGCGAGCGGCCCCTTGACTTATTGCCTTACGGATATCAGAGTTTATAAAAGCAGAGCAATGCTCACCGAACTTGAGGGGGGCTTTGGCCTTAAGCGCAATAGGACCAATCTCCGGTGCCGTTTCAATATTCAGGTCTCCAGCGGCCGACTCCTCAAGAAAAGAGCCTGTGCCGGCAGAACAAGCTTCATTCATCGCGTAATCAATGGGAACTCCGTTATTTATGGATACATATTTGGCATCCTGTCCACCAATTTCAAAGATGGTATCCACGGATTTCTGAAAAAATGTAGTCCCCACCGTATGGGCGATGATTTCATTATAAACACCGACTGTTTCCAAAAAAACGCCCAGCAACTCACGTGATGAACCCGTGGTAGCAACAAGTGTAATCCGCGGAGACGAATCTCCCAACTGACTTAGCACTTCCTTTACACATAACTTGAGAGCAGCGACCGGATCCCCATGAGTTCGACCGTAATGCTCAGCCACAATCTCCATTGTTTTCGCGTTGATGAGCGCAACCTTTGTAGTGGTTGAGCCACCATCCACCCCCAGTACATACTCTGCATCCGGATCATATCGGCCCCGAAGCGATTCAGCATATTCCACAAGATTACTC
>JAABSF010000465.1 GCA_011390535.1 Deltaproteobacteria bacterium
TTATTAAAGCTGGCTATAGGAGAGAACCGTTTTTATGAAAAGAGGTGGAGGGAAGCCGCAAAGATTTTAACTGCTTTGGGTGATCATGAAGACGCCGAGAAGTATCCCGAGGAAACAGCTGGGGCATTGTGCAAGGCTGCGGAAGCTGAGATTAATCAACGAAGGCCGGGCAAAGCTCCTCCTTTGTGGAGTCGAGCTTTGGAGTTTAAGTCTGATTATTTGGATGCCATAAACGCATTGGTGAAGTATCACACCGACCGTGGCGCGCTGGATGATGCGGCGACCTACCTTCAAGCGCAGGCTGAAGCAACCGATGATCCGGTCAAACAATTACAGCTGTGGGATTCCTTGGGTGACCTTTATATGGAAGAGTTGGAAGATGACGGCGGAGCCTTGACTTGTTATACAGAGGCGTTGGAGGCGGCTGAGCCGATAGAGAAGAAGCATCTGCCGATTTTAGAGAAGGTCTTTCCATTGTGCCGGGCTGTGGGTGATGATGACCAAGCTGCAAAAATAATCAGCTTGATACTTGCTTTTACCGAGGATCCGGAGTTGAAATCGCCACGGCATGTGCAGGCCGCAGATGCATTTGTCGCGTTGGGTGACTCCGATAAGGCCGAAGAACATCTAGTTGAAGCGCTGAAACTGGATCCCTTCAGTGAGCCGGCGGTGACGATGTTGGTGGACATTCAAGCTCAGAAAGGTCAATATCGATCCGCCGCCGAGCACCTCTCAAAGTATCTTGCAGGACTTGAGGATGATGTCACGGATGATGCTGAATGGTCACGCCGCGCCGCTCTCTTTGAGAGGCTGGCCGAACTTTACCAGCACGGTTTAGAAGATCCACACGCAGCTATAGAGGTATTAGAGAAAGGGTTGGAATTGGATCCGACCCGGATAAGCAGCAGAAAGCGGCTAGCTGAACTATATGGGGCGAATCCTGAATACGAAGAGAGGGCTTTTTACAATCACCAGGCTCTGGTGGCGGATGATGTAAGTCGTCACGATTCACTGAAGCATCTTGCGGAGATTTATATACGACGGGAAGAGGTAGACAGAGCGCTGTGCGTAGCTAAAGCCCTGGAGATTCAAGGGAGAGCCGATCTGGATCTCTTGGGTTTCATAGCTCAGCACAGCCCACCGCCTCTTGATGTTGATGGACGATGGCCCGGTACCCTGTCGGACGAGGATCGAATGAGCCTAATCGCTCATGGGGACACTCTCACTATGGGAGAAGTGTTTGCGACGTTATGGGAAGGGGCGCCGGCGCTGTTCGGGGGTGGGCTGGAGAGGTTTGGTTTGTCGGCGAAAGACAGGGTGTCACCTGTGGCCGACATGGTTTTGGCGAAAGTCTATGGAGCTGCCGCACGGGCACTTGGTAATCGCCTCGCAGGTCTATATGTAAGCTGGACAGGTGATTATTCGGGTGTAAACATTGGTTGCCATGCGCCTCCGTTGATAGTCGCCGGGCCTGATGCTGAAGAGAAACCTCTGGGTGTCTTGAGGTTTCTCCTTGGACGGGCATTAGAGTGGGCAAGGCCTGAGTATATTTTGGCTGCCGGGTTGGAACCTGCGGAGTTCAATTCTTTGTTTGCATCGGTTTTGAGAGCCTTCCATCCGAGGCACAGCCGTAGAAAAATGGATGACTCCGATCCCATAAGCCGACGAGCCAAGGTTTTGAAAAAGAATCTCCCGTATCGAGTGAGCCGTAAGCTGGTGGATCTTCTTCAGAAAAAAGCTCATGTGGAGTTTAACTCTGCTTCCTGGAGGACAGCCGTAAAGAAGACAGGTAACAGAGCGGGGCTTCTGGTTTGCGGTGATCTGAAAGCGGCTGTCAGCGTAGTGATGTCTGAAGAGCTTGGCAGTGAGGTTGGAGATGATCTCCCGACAGAAGGAGCTTTCGATGACATCCTGAGCGAATCAGAAGTTTTGAAAGATCTTATGAGCTTTTCGGTGTCTGAGGAGTTTTTTCAGGCACGACGTAGGCTCGGACAGGCGGTTGTGGCAGAGGAGGTTGATTGAGCGTCATGGAATACATGAAAGTTATGGAAGACAGAGTTTTTTGAATGGTCGAATTGCGTGTTTCCAAGACTGTACGTATTCCCAACCAGTTACACTTAGAGTTGTATAGGAGGGTCCCGGAGCTGGGTCCAAGGGTCCTGTTTTTCAGCGGCGGGACTGCGCTGCGTGAGGTCAGCCGATATCTCATCGATTACACTCATAACTCTATTCATTTGATCACTCCATTTGATTCAGGGGGAAGCTCAGCGAAACTGAGGAAGGCCTTTAAGATGTTGGCGGTGGGAGATCTGCGGAATCGCCTCATGGCGTTGGCCGACAGAACGGTCAGAGGGCATAGAGAAATTTTTGAACTCTTTGCTTTTCGTTTTCCGAAGGATGGTGATGAGAAAAAGTTGAGGCGTTGGTTGAGACGACTGGTTTCAGGGAATGATCCCATGATGGAGTCCATCGCCGACCCAATGAGGAGATTGATTCGCAATCATCTTGGATATTTCTGGGAGAGCATGCCCAAAACATTCAGTCTTCGTGGCGCCAATATCGGGAATCTCATTTTGGCCGGTGGTTACTTGAACAATGCTCGGCACATTGATCCGGTAGTATTTCTCTTCTCAAAACTTGTCCAAGTGAGAGGAGTCGTGCGTCCGGTAAGCAGTGAATATTTGCATCTGGCGGCTGAATTGGAGAACGGCAAGACTGTGGTCGGGCAACACCTGCTAACCGGGCGTGAGGTTTCTCCCATCAGTTCTCCCATAAAGCGACTTTTTTTAACTCGCCGCATGCGTAATCCTGAACCTGTCATGCTTCCGGTGAGGGAGAAGGTTGAGAGGCTGATAAGAAGTGCTGATATTATTTGCTATCCAGTAGGGAGCTTTTACACCAGCGTCGTGGCCAACCTTTTGTTGAAAGGTATGGGAGATGTTGTGGCCGAGTCGGATGTGCCGAAGGTATATTTGCCGAACTCTTCCACTGATGTGGAGGAGCTTGGAATGAACCTCCCAAGCAAAGTAAGGACTCTTTTGGAGTATTTGCACAAGAGCTGCAACCACCAGAGAAAAAACAAAGATCTCATTTCTTATGTTGCCGTGGATTCGAGAAATTGCTCCATTACTGTAGACAATATGGACGCGATCAGAGAGCTTGGGGTGGAGGTGATTGACCTCTCCCTGGCGAGCGAAGAGAGCGCGCCGTTTCTGGATCCCGAGAGAATCGTCGAGACTTTGATATCACTTGTATAATATTTTGCTTCAATTCCTTTGAGGCTTTAAAAAC
>JAABSF010000466.1 GCA_011390535.1 Deltaproteobacteria bacterium
CATTGAGCTTGTTGGGGAAAACAAAGATATGGTTGAAGCCCGAAATGAGATCATAGGGGCACTGGCCATTGCGCTTGTTGCAGTCTATTTGTTGCTGGTGGCTCAATTTCGTTCTTTTGTTCACCCATTCACTGTTTTGATGACTGTACCTCTCAGCCTGTCGGGAGTGGCCGCGGGCTTGTGGTTGGCCGGGAAGCCCATCTCCATGCCTGTGATGGTTGGACTGGTGCTACTCGTCGGAATTGTAGTTAACAACGCCATAATTTTATTGGATTTTATTCGCCAAAAACGTGATGCGGGGATGGATCGCCGGGAGGCGGTTGTGGAGTCGGTTTCAAAGAGGTTTCGACCAATCTTAATGACGGCGGTATCTACTATCGTCGGCATGACCCCTCTGGCTGCAGAGTGGGCGTTGGGGGCTGAGCGATTTTCTCCTCTTGCTATTGCTGTAATAGGCGGGTTGACCACTGCTACTTTCCTGACGCTGATCGTAATTCCGGTTCTCTACGATGTTTTAGACAGCGGTGCCAAAGCTCTGTCCAAATAACTCTATTCTTATTCTGTTTCCACTTTTACTTTAATTCCGGCGAAGTTAAACCAGTCGGGGCCCAGCACTACATTTGAGAGGCGCTTGTGAACAAGGGCTACACTTACAGGGGCGTGCAAAAAAGTGGCAGGCTGATAGGAGTGCAGGATTTGCTCTATTTGAGCGGATCTCGGTTGTCTTTCGGACCTTTTTCGAGTCACTCTCAGCCTGATAAGATACCTGTCCAACATGAGGTTTGCGATTACACCGAAGTTTTGCTTTCCGGTCGAATGGAAGAGGGGAGAGAAGTCTTCTGCAGGCCGACCCTCCCATTTAAGTGCAGCCGCCATGAAGCGGCCCGACCTGAGCCTTCGTTGCATCATGGGCCAGTCGGTTGGAACGCTCACCAGCTCGATGCCGCTCTTTGCGAACTCGGCGGAGAGAATTTTCAGCTCGTCTTTGAGAACATCAGCGCCCACAGGTTGCATGAGCACTATGCGCATCGGTTCTTCGTCTTTGTCACGAATCTTGTCACCATCTCGATCACGCCAACCTGCTTTATCAAGGAGGTTTCGGGCTTCGATTGGGTCATAGGGCCAGGGTTTGAGTTTTGGATCCCCCAACCCAGACGGCCTCCAAAATGGCCCGGCTATTACTCGTGCCAGGCCATTATGAACCTCTTTGACCAAACGTTCCCTGTCGGTCAGCATCGTAAATGCTCTTCGGACGCGGAAGTCTCTAAGCATACCGTGCCGGGTGTTCCAAAGTATGTAAGAAAAGCCCGGGGCCGCGAATCTGACCTCGTTGAAGTTTTGTTTCACTCGTTTGGTGATTTGTTCCGGATAGTGTTGGCGGATCATCTGGGGCAAAACATCCAACTCTCCTCTCTTAAGATCAGTCAGAGCTTTTCCCCAGTCTTCCACGAGCCGGAAGCGAAGAACCTGGATGTGGGGCACGGTTCCCCAATAATTTTGATTTGAAGCCAGTACAATTTCGCTCCCTTTTTTCCGGGATTCAAATCTGAATGGGCCGGTTCCTATAGGGTGTTGGCTGCCCCGGCTCCCAGGATACATGCCACGGCTGAAGATGTGTTGGGGTACCATGGGATACTCGACGAGATGATCCAGCAAGAAGGCGTTGGCTGTCCCGAGAACCAGTCGGATCTCCAACGGGCCTACCACGTCTACCCGTTTGTAGTATGGCCTGAAATCTTCTTTGAATTGCCCCAGAGGTGTGCGAGGGTCTGTGACCCTTGAAAGAGAGTATCTGACATCTTGTGCTGAAAAAGGTTTTCCATCGTGCCAATTAACACCCGGCCTGAGTGTAAAAGTGTATGTCTTCGCGTCGGGTGATATTGTCCAGCTACCGGCCAGACCCGGGATGATTTTTCCGGTTTTGGGATCTCTTTTTACGAGCGATTCGAATATATTGTGCATCGAAATCCGGTATCCCCAAGTTCCAATTTTCAAAGCGGGGTTCAGGTGCCTGGGGTCTCTTTTCATGGGCACGGTTACAGTACGGGCCTTCTTTTCTTTTGATATCGGAACCGCCGCGTCAGGCTTTTGGATCTGGGATCTCAGCAACCGTTCTTTATTCATCTCTTCTTGATATGGTGTCTGTGGGACATCAATGTCGCACCCGCTCTTTAAACAGGAGGTAAGAAGCAACATGCACAAAAGAAAAAAACAGATGCGTTTCCCTAGGGCGGTTGTTTTAGAGCGGGACTCTTTATGTGGAGCGATTTTCATTTTCCTGTCTTGCTGACCAACGAGCTTTCATTCTTCTTTGAAGATAGACAGAGTAATCGTTTAACAGTTTGGTGCAAGGGATTTGTGATAAATGCATTTAACCCGAGACATGCGGAGGTGGCGGAATAGGGAATGCGTGTGGGTGTGAGTTGTATGACGAGACAGGATGGGCGGGTGATGTTCATTATTATAACTTGACCACCGGAACTTTTCGGAACATACTCCGAGAAAAAGATGTTTTTCTCGGAGTATGCTAATGTATGAGCCGGTATTGATCGATCAAAATCCCCATTGGCGGGGCGATCTTCACCCCGACACTGTCCTGCGGGATAAAATGACCCAGTTAAGGGAGTATCTGCAACTACCTCACATCATTTCGCTTGTGGGGGTGCGGCGTTGCGGCAAAAGCACCCTGGTCCGGCAGTTGATTAACAAATTGATTCGTGAAGACAAGGTCAATCCGCTTAATATCCTTTTTTTGAATTTGGAGAACCCACGTTTCATAAACGCCAGGGAGAATCCCGCTGCATTGGAAGACATCTATGATGATTACCTCAAGCTGGCCAATCCTGCCGGCCGGGTCTGGTGTTTTCTGGATGAGGTACAGTTCTTTCCGGATTGGCAGGTGTTCGTTAAGTCCCATTACGAAAGGAAAGGGATCAAGTTTGTAGTCACCGGGTCTAACTCCCGTCTGCTTTCATCGGAATTCA
>JAABSF010000467.1 GCA_011390535.1 Deltaproteobacteria bacterium
CGGAATTCATCAGCCTGCTCTCCGGGCGGACCCTGCCTATTGAAGTTCACCCTTTTTCTTTTCGGGAATTTGTTCGAGCTCATGGGCTGGAGTTGGAAGATTCCATGGTGGTTCTTCAAAACCGACAACGTGTGCGGGCGATGTTCGATGGATACTTGCGGGGGGGTGGATTTCCGGAAACAGTGCTGCTGGAACCGGCGCATCTTCGCAACGAGTTGCTGACGATGTACGCTAAATCGATTCTTTATCAGGATATCGCCCCCCGGTT
>JAABSF010000468.1 GCA_011390535.1 Deltaproteobacteria bacterium
AGGAGTCGGTGAGTTATTTTTTCAGCATGCACCGGGATAATCTTGAAAAGGGACTGGAGTTTATGAAAGATGCGCTCCTCCACCCATTGTTCGATAAAAAAGAGCTTGAGAAGGAGAAAGCGGTCATAGAGGCGGAGTATGACAGGGCGGAGTCAGGTCCACATTTTCACTTACAGCGCGCTGTTGCGGAGGGGCTCTGGTACAAGCACTGGTCCAGGAAGAACCCCATCGGTACGAGGGATGTGATAAGGAAAGCAACGAGGGATCAAATGTTGCTTATCAAAGAGCGATACTATCAACCTTCCAACACGGCTCTCATCATAGCCGGCGACGTGGACTCCAAAACCGCTAAAAAGCTGGCATCCCGGTACTTCGGAGAGTGGAAGGGTAAACCGGTGAAACTTCCGGATATCAAACATCCCCCCATGAAAGATCACGCGGTGAGATTTGTCCACAAGCCGGTCCGGTCGGCAACTATGATGATTGGTTTTCAGGGGCCGTCGCTGAGGGACGATGCGAAATCCACTTATGCAGCGGATGTGTTCTGTTTTGGAATGAATTCCAAGGCATCATCGTTTCAAAAGGCCATGATTCGTTCCGGCTTGGCCTTCAGGACCTCGCTTTTTTATTTGACCCGAAGGTCCAAAGGGCCCATTTATCTGGTGCTGACTCTGTCGCCTGAAAATGTCATCCCTGCGCTGGAAGAGATCAAGAAGCAGATTGAGTCCTGGGACAAACCTGAAGCGTTGACCGACGCACAAATAAAGGGGGCTAAAGTTCGTTTGGAGGTGGATGATGTATATTCTCGTGAAAAAACATCTTCTTTCGCTAACTTGGTAGGCAGGTGGTGGGCTTCGGCCGGGTTGCCCTATTATCTTTCCTATACAAAGAATTTGGGAAAAGTAACAAGAGCCGACATGAATCGATTCGTGAATCGTTACATAAAAGGGAAGCCTATGTCGGTGGGTATCTTGATGAGTAAAGGTGCAAAAGAGAAAGCAGCGCTCACAACCCAGAAAATCAAGGATCTACTTCCATCAATCGTGAAAAGCGGAGGTGAGTGATGAAAAACGTTCTTAGGTCGAACAAAAATAGAGTAACAGCTGAGTCAGGCGGACGTTTTCTTGTCAGATCAGTTTTTGCATTTTGTGTTTTGTTTGTGACTGTCTATGCAGGGTGCCCTAAACCTGGAAAAAGTGACAGACCGGGAGAGAATAAAGAGGGCGATAGAGCAAAAGCGGATTTCCAGCCCACATGGGATTTGCATGAATTTGATGTGAACGGTTTGAAGGTAATCTACAAACATACGCCGAAGAATCCTGTTGTGGCTGTTCGAATGTACTTTGATGGTGGGTGCAGTAACCTGACCCCTGAGACGGCGGGCGTGGAGGAGCTGCTTTTATCTACCATGGAGATGGGAGGATCCAAGAAATTTCCCATGGATGATTTGTCGGATGCTTTGGAGCAGCGTGGAATTCAACTTCATGCGGCTGCGGGCCAAGACTATTCTGTTTTGGCGTTGAAGAGCACCAAAGAGCATTTTGAAACCGGCTGGAACATTTTCTCTGATTTAACGGTGAATCCGTCCCTGGGAGAGCTTCCGTTAAAAGTTCAGAGAGGTCGTCAGCTAAGGGTCATTAGGACAAAAATGGACTCTCCCGATAGTCAGATTTCTATTTCAGCAGAGCGTTTTTTCTTCCCTCGTCATCCATACAGCCTGATGCAAATGGGCACAGAGGCCAATGTTGAGAAGCTGACGGTGGAGGATTTGAGAGCGCATCATTCTAAGCTGCTCAACCCAAACAGGATGCTGCTCGTTGTTGTAGGAGATTTAGGTCGCAAAGAGCTGGAGAAGAAGGTTCGAAAGGCTTTTGGCTCTTTGGAGCCGGCTCCGGCAAAGCCGATAGAGGCAGAGGTTTTCAGCCACGAAACCAATCGTGTCAAATATGTACCGCGTGATCTGCCGACAAATTATGTGTTGGGCTATTTTTCAGTTCCCCGCCCCGGCCAAAAGGATTTTTCGGCCGCCCGTGTGGCGGCGGCTTTTTTGTCTGAACGTCTTTTTGAAGAGCTGCGGACGAAACAGCGGCTCGTCTATGCTGTAACAGCCGGGACTGCAGTCCGTCGGTTTAATATCCGATATATATATTTTGCCACCAAGAAACCCAATGAGGCTGTGGCATCTATTTTTAAGCAAATAAACAGGCTGGCCGAAGAGGGTGTCTCCGAAGAAGACCTGGATGAGATGCGCTCGGTTTTCATCACCAAACGCTTGTTGGATTTGCAGACTCAGTCGGCACAGGCCAAACTGTTGGCTCGTGCGCATCTGGTTGCCGGAGATGGATCATGGGCGGAGAAATCGCTCGCAGACATGAGAGCTGTTACGGGTGAAGACGTGAGGAGGGTTCTCGCCGAATATATCAAGAATATCCAGTTTGTGTTGTTAGGGCCTGCGAAAGTGGATCCCCAACAGTTCAGAGCACCCAAGGTTCATCTTCCTGACGGCGGGAAAGAATAGTTATCTTTGAATAGACAGGTTTGCCTTCCGGGAACTATCGGCTTTTGTGGCTAAGATAGTAGCGCAGAAGGTTGTTTGTTGATGAGTCGTGGTGAAGGTTTTTGCTCTCTCCCTCCTTCAACTCTTTTAGAATGTTACCGGCCAGCTTCTTCCCCAACTCAACCCCCCACTGGTCGAAGGAGTATACGTTCCAGATAACCCCCTGAGTAAAAATCTTGTGCTCATACAGAGCAGTCAAGGCTCCCAGAGTCGCCGGGGTCAATTTTTCGGCCAGCAGAGTGTTTGTAGGCCTGTTCCCTTCGAAGGTTTTAAAGGGGATAAGCTCTTGAGGTGTGTTCTCCTTTTTCAACTGTTCAGCCGTTTTTCCGAAAGCCAGCGCTTCTGTCTGAGCGAAGACGTTTGCCATGAGCTTAACATGGTGGTCTGAGAGTGGATTGTGAGAGTTACAGAAAGCGATGAAATCGGCTGGTATCAAGCGGGTGCCTTGATGAATGAGCTGATAAAACGCGTGTTGTCCATTTGTTCCGGGTTCTCCGAAAATCACCGGTCCTGTGGAATACCGCACTCTTTTGCCGTCTTTGTCCACACACTTTCCGTTGCTCTCCATATCCGCCTGCTGAAGATAGGCGGGGAAACGTTCCAGATATTGGCTATAAGGGAGCACGGCGTAGGTCTCTGCGCCGAAGAAGTTTGTGTACCATACTCCAAGCAGTGCGAGGATCA
>JAABSF010000469.1 GCA_011390535.1 Deltaproteobacteria bacterium
ATGTGTTGATAGATATGAAGCCTCCCGGCCTGACGCAACAGATGTATCTCAAGGGGTGCAGACAGGGCCTGCACAGAGCGTCCCCGATGTTATCCCGTGGCATGTTAATCCTATGAGTCTTGAAGCCCTCGCAGAATTCGAAACAGCATGCGAGGCGGCCGGGAAGCGGATTTGTCAGCCTTCAGAATGGTTCGCAGCTTGTGAAGGTCCATCAGGTTTCAATTATGTTTTTGGAAACACTTTTGATCCGCATATTTGTAACTGTGTCGACACATTTTGTGAGGAGTATTGTGAAGACAATAGTATCGCTCCGGAAGATTGTGACACCTCGGCTAACTGCGGTTACACCTATTGGTGCTTTAAGGTTATGCCCACAGGGTCTTTTTCGGGTTGTACAAATATACTGGGAACCTTTGATGTAGCCGGCAATGTCTGGGAGGTGGTCCCTTCTACAACCGATCCCAGAGGTTATGAAGTAAGGGGAGGTGCTTACAACTGCGCCGGCGCTGCGCAACGCCTTCAGTGCACCTTTAACGCCGGATGGACTAGTTTGTATGCAGGTTTCCGCTGTTGTCTTGATCGATGATCAACCATTCGAGCAGTTATTAAAGCTATTAAATGACCATATTCAGCTCATGATTCAGCCGATCATGCGAATTCTATTTAAATAACTTCTTGCCAACGGAAAAACCATCCGCCAATTTTTTTCCGACGCCGTAATAGCGTCGGGTCCTGGGAGCGAATATAAGTGGGGCCACATCGTGTAATTCCGGCAACCCCGACTCTCCTACCAGGCTCTCTTCTGTTTTTACATCCATTATCTCCCCGATAAACTGAGTGTGCATGCCCAACTCCGTTGTCTTGAACAGCTTACACTCAACGATAAGGGGAAACTCTCCAATGTAAGGAGCGTCTACAACATCACTTTTGCAGGGTGTCAATCCGGTCACTTCGAACTTGTCCGTTTCACGGCCGGTGGCAATACCGGCATAGTCCGTTTCCGCTACATGTCTCTCTGAAGGCACGCAAACGCAAAAGGCTTTGCGGGAGTGGATGTTTCCATGAGTGTAAGTTGCGGCTCGAAAAGAGACCCCGACACACGGAGGTTTTGAGCAACACACACCGCCCCACGCTGCGGTGGCCATGTTAGGTCGTCCCTTATCGTCGTATGTTGTGATTACCCAAGCCGGTGTTGGAAAAACAAGAGGTTGATTGCCCATTGAAACTTTTGTCATCTGATGCCTCCAATCCGATTATGATTCGTGACCACACCGTAACCATGGCTCAAACAAAAACAACCCTTAAAGAACGCTGTTGTGTTTCAGTTATTTCTTTTTAGATTTTTACTTGACATTCAGAGCGGCGGAAACACAATTAGACTACATGGTCGAACCAGTTGGTTGAACCAGTTGGTAGAGTTGGTGGTGGAGAAGGGCGGGTGGTGTGGTTTGTTTTTTGGAAGAGGAAACGGGAGAGTGTTTGATGCCGAGAACCAGGTTTTACAATCTGCCGGAAGAGAAGCGAAGTCAATTGTTGGATGCAGCGGCTGAGGTGTTTTCCGTTCATGGATTTGAGAACGCATCTTATAATAAGATCATTGAAAAGGCAGGGGTGAGCAAGGGGGCGATGTATTATTATTTCAACGATAAAGAGGATCTTTATAGTGCGGTTATTGAAGATGCGTTCAGTCGGATGATGGTTCTCTTTGACGGGTTTCCGGAGGTTGAGTCGCCTGAGGAGTTTTTTGAAGAGTTGGAAATAATAATCGTCAAAATACAAGAATACATGAAGGAGAATCGCCGAGATGTGGAGCTGATGAGAGGGTTATTGAAAGCGGAGAGTGGGACTTTTCAGCTTGATAAGCTGTGCGAGCTTCGGTCGCGTAACAGAAGCATCACAATGGATCTGCTTCTTGCCGGCAGGCGGGTGGGGGTAGTGCGCGAGGATATCCCTCCGGAGCTGCTGGCGGATGTGTTGGATGCTCAGGATCAGGTGCTGGATAAATGGATGGCGGAGACGATAGATTTATCTTCTAAGGAGGGGGTCCGGCGTTGGTCTGAAATCGCGATGGATTTTGTGATGCGTTTGATTCTCAAACCTGCGCTTCTGGTCCAAAAATATGGCAAGGGCTGACTCTGGAATAAGAAGTTGTTTATGAGTCGGCTCTATGAGCGTAGTTTGAACTATTTGTAACGGAGGAAACCATGAAAAAGTTGTTTTTAAATATTATTGTATTTGCAGCGTTATTATTCGCAGCTCAAAATGCCGACGCGAAGGGGTGGGGGAAATGTCCTGCGTCGATAAGAGAGTTGGTGGACAAATCCGATAGGATTACTCGTGGTGATTCTTCGGTGGGGGTAATGTCGATGAAGATCTACAAGAGGGGAACCACGAGCATCAGCATGAAGGTTTGGTCCAAGGGGCGTGATAAGTTTTTGGCCAAGGTGAGGAGGCCCAGCCGTTTGCGAGGCATGGCGACTCTCAAATCCGGGGACAACCTTTGGAATTATCTCCCTCGGGCTGATAGGGTGGTGAAATTGGGCTCTTCTAATATGGGCAACTCTTGGATGGGGAGTCATTTTACTAATGATGATTTGGTAAAAGAGACGGATATAAGAAAGCATTATACCTGCAAGAAGCACAAGAAGGAAGGGAAGTATATGGTTGTGGAAGCTGTACCCAGACCCAACGCTCCAGTGGTTTGGGGGAAGGTGGTGTTCAAGATCCGAGCTTCGGATGCGATGCCTATAGAGACTAAATATTATAACGAGAGGGGGAAGCTGGACAGGACCCTCAGCTTTAGCAAAATCAAGAAAATGGGCGGGCGCAAGGTACCGTCCATGATGGTGATGCAACCTGCAGACAGTCCCTCTGAGAGAACAGTTGTGACCTACAATAACCTCCGATTCAATGTGAGCATTCCCAACAGGACGTTTACTCTTCAAGGACTTAAGCGCTAAAGCGCCTAAGGGCTAAAGAGCCTAAGAGTTTGAGAGTTAAAGGGCCAAAGAGCATAAGAGACTAAGGACTTAAGCGCTGAGAGTGAAGAGGCTGAGGACAACAACATGAGAATGATCATCAAGACTGCCTGGCGAAATCTCTTCAGGCAAAAGAGACGGACTCTAATTACGGTGACGGCGATGGCGGTGAGTTTGATGGTTGCCATACCCACCTGGGGTTTGGTTGATGGGTTGAGCGCGCAAATGCTGGACGGGATCACCGGAGATCGGAA
>JAABSF010000470.1 GCA_011390535.1 Deltaproteobacteria bacterium
AACTCTCCGGCCGCCCTCTCTTGCACAAGCCTGGGGAGACCTTCAGTCGATGCGTGGGCTCGATGAGCCGCCCCGAACGCATCATTTACGTAGATCTCGCACAGCTCGGCAAGTCGTTTCGCGTGATCAGGATCATTCTTTTTCTCTTCAGGATGAAAACGAAGGTTTTCTAAGAGGACTATTTGACCGTCCCTCATATCGGAGACGACTTTTTTGACCCCATCGCCCACCGAATCGTCGGTGCAGATCACGTCCCTGTTCAGCAGCTCGGCCAATCGAACACCAACCGGCTCCATTTTCAGGCTCTCTTCAAATTTTCCTTTGGGGCGCCCGAGATGTGATGCAGCGATAACCTTTGCGCCCCTCTCCAGGAGAGCTTCCAAAGTTGGCAAAGCGGCTTGGATTCGTGTGTCGTCGGCCACCCGGCGATCCTCAGTCAAAGGAACATTCAAATCAAGACGACAGAAAACCTTTCTGCCTTTGACATCCAACTCCTCGATTCTACGAATACTCATTTCAATCCTCCTCAATAAAACACCAAGCCCCTGTCCAGAGAGCATTCGCTTTTTAAGTCAGCCCTTGGGGTCGAGGCTTCAGCCCTTGCAGGATATCAAACGCCCTTTTTAACCATGTACTTTGCGAGATCGATCATCCTTTGAGAATAACCCATCTCATTGTCGTACCAAGACAACACCTTGACAAGATCTCCCACCACTTTGGTAGACTGGGCGTCAACCACAGAGGACAAGGTATTCCCCATGAAATCGATGGACACCAGCGGCCTATTTTCGAACCCCAAGTAACCTTTCAGGGGCCCCTCATTGGCAGCAGCCTCTAAAGCACCATTCACCGCAGCAGATCCATCTCCGGATGGAGGATTGGCAACCTTGGCCGTCAAATCAACCAGGGACACGTTGGGTGTGGGAACTCTGATGGCCATTCCATCAATTTTTCCAGTGAGATCGGGAATCACCAAGCCGATGGCTTTTGCCGCACCGGTGGTAGTGGGGATCATTGAAACAGCGCCGGCCCGCGCCCGGCGTTTATCCTTATGGGGGAAATCCAAAATGGATTGGTCGTTTGTGTATGAATGGATGGTGGTCATCTGCGCGTGGACGATCTTGTAGCTGTCATGGATTACTTTCACCACAGGAGCAAGGCAATTGGTCGTACATGAAGCATTGGACACCACGTGGTGCTTGCCTGAATCGTAGCTCTCCAGGTTCACTCCAGGGACAATAGTCAAATCTGCCGGGTCATCGCCGGAGGACGGAGCGCTGATGATCACCTTCTTTGCTCCGGCTTCTAAGTGTGCGGCCGCTTTTGTCCGGGACCGGAACAGCCCTGTGCTCTCCAGCACCACATCGACCCCCATCTCTTTCCATGGGAGCTTGCTGGGATCTCTCTCTTTCAAGAGCTTCACCTTCTGCCGCCCGGCCCTGAGTACTCCATCTTCAATGCCGGCATCTTCAAAACGGCGATGCACCGAGTCGAACATAAACAAATGCAAGGCGTCCGATGGATCCATCAGGTCGTTTACAGCAACAATCTGGAGATTTTCGTCGTTTGCAGCCAGCCGCAGAATGCAGCGTCCAATACGTCCAAAACCATTAATAGCGATTTTTGTCATGACTCCTCCTTGGAAATATTATTTTCTCTGTTCATATGTTTTCTCTCAGGCCCAAGCACTCTTCATTTCGAATCCAAAAAAAGAGAAGATGCAAAACCCTCCTCTACAAACCTTTCGGGCCGAACGGTTTGAACCTAATAACTGGAAGAGACAGAGTCAACTCCTCCTTGGAGAAAAACTCCAATTCATCAAGGAGAAGGTCCCCAAAATGAAGAGTTGCTCACCAAAGAGTTGCTCACCGGGGTTAATGGAGTTGAATCGAGCTTTTTTCTCTTTCAGTCTTTCAGTATAGAAACATACTTGAAGATTAAAATCGCAAAAACCACAGGGTAAAAACCATGACAACCCTTGACTATGAGTCTTGACTGTTTATATATGTTCACCGTTTCCGGTGACGACATTGACCCTGGGTGACATGAGCGAAGAAATTTGGCACAAGCTGAGGGAAAATAGCAAAAGCTAGGGAATATTCTGAGCCGCTTTCGGGTTGATGAAAAAAAATTCACATAAAAAGAGCGTGAGACATGGCAAAACAAAAAAGTAAAAAGAGTAATGTTCTCATCGAAGCACGAGGCCTGACCAAGTGGTACGGAGATGTCTGTGCAGTTGATAATGTCAGCTTCAATGTAAAAAGAGGCGAGGTAGTTGGTTTTTTGGGTCCCAACGGTGCAGGGAAAACCACTACCATGAAAATGATCATCAGCTTCATCGCCCCTACCTCAGGTTACGTGAAAGTGGCAGGTCATGACACCCTGACAGACTCCATGCATGTCCGCAGATCAATCGGGTATCTCCCGGAAGAAACTCCTTTGTATCGAGACATGAGTGTTCTGGAGTTTTTGAGGTTCACGTCCGAAATAAGAGAGATTCCAAAAGATGAATCCTCAAAACGCATTGGAGACATTGCAAAGATTTGCGGTCTATCTGCGGTCATGGGGCGTCCAATTGGAGAGCTCTCCAAAGGATACCGACAGCGGGTGGGGCTGGCACAAGCTATGATCCACGACCCGGATATCGTAATTCTCGACGAACCGTGGACCGGTCTGGATCCGAATCAGATCACAGATGTGAGGAGGCTCATCAAGGAACTGGGAAAAGATAAGACGGTTCTATTGAGCACACACATCCTCGCGGAGGTAGAGGCGGTATGCGACAGGGTGGTGATCATCGACCGAGGGAAGATCGTCGCCGACGACATCCCCGAAGCTCTAATCGAGAAAAAAGGTGAAGTCCGCTACAACCTGAGGGTTCAAAATGGAGAAGGAGTGGGAGCGCTCAAAGGTACCCTGCAGAAAATCTCAGGTGTGGAATCGGTGGAAATAGACAAAATCGGAGAAGAGACCCTCTTCGCACTCACCGGAAAGATCGGGAACGCACCAAACGAGAGAGAGATCTTGGAGGCCTTTAAATCGAGTCCGGCCAAGTTGATCTCTATTCGACACAGCAAATCCTCCCTTGAAGATGTTTTCAGAGAGATGACGGTGGGGGATCGTGTGGAAATTGGAGTAAAGGCGTCATGAGAATCGCCTCCAGAAAAACCTCCCGCTTTTCGAGTAAAAATACAAAAGCATGAAAAAGATTGTATCCAGTGATTGG
>JAABSF010000053.1 GCA_011390535.1 Deltaproteobacteria bacterium
CGGCTTCAGGCCAATATATAGTAGCTTCCATATTGCGCCGGGCCAAGGAAGCCCAGGTCTCCGGGGCTTTATAAACCTCTTTGGCTCGTTTTACGGCACACAAAAGCTCTTGTGAAGAAGCCGGCCTGAACTTAAAGCCACCTCCGGTGCGGGTTTGTGGATCCCAATCAACCACTAAGTCTGAAAATCCACCGGTTGAATGAACCACCGGGACACAACCGAGCGCCATCCCTATCTGTGCAATACGCCCCCATGGAGCCCACTCATCCGCAGCCAAAACCATGTCGGCGCCTGACAGGACATCTGTGATGGAGAGATCTTCATAGGCCGCCAACGCCATCCTTGATTTGTTGTCCGTTGCCGTACGCTGGAGTTTTGTCATCAGGTGTGGAGACGCTTTGCCTACAAACAGGAGCTGGGTGTCTTCTTTGAGAATATTCTCGGCCGCTTCAACCAAATGGACGGTGCCGTCTTCTAGTTCCGAACCGATATAAGCGACCAACAGGGGAGCATCCTTTCGAGGAGACAGGCCAAGTTTTTTTTGAAGAGCTTCTTTACATAGCTTTTTTCCTTCTAAATTTTTACTGTCAAAATTTGATGCGAAGTGGGGGCCGTTGGCGGGATCGAATTTTTTCGGATCTACCCCTCCCATGATTCCATACACCCGAGGATGTTTTAAAAGTGCGTCTTTCAGGGCGAGCCTCCGGCGGCTGAAAGAGATCTGTCTGAGGCATCCTTGTCCGGGTAAAATAACGGCGGAGCTTAGCAATACGGCTTTTTGTGCAGCTGTGGGCAAAAGCACATCAGCGTCGATTCTTGAGGCCATCGGAGCCGTAGATTTTATGAGATTTTCGAAATCCGCTGCCGCGAAAACCGCCTCTTTTTGCGGGTTGTAAAATGACGAGACCAACGCTGCAGGTGCAGTGTCGCCTTCTTGTGGCCATAAAAGAGCCAGTGCAACAGCATCTCCATGAAAATGAACCACATTGGCGGAGAGTCTCAATTCTTTTTGCAGCTCAAGGACCGCCCTTCCAAACAGCCGGTTCCACGCGAGTTGTTTTTTGACTTCGGTTGGATTGACATTCAGATCTCCTTCCAAGGCTACTTGTGGAGGGCTATCCAGTGACAAGAGAAAAGCACGAGCGTTTGAATCGTCAATTTGACCTTCGTATACAGGGATGGCTTGCTCTTCGCCATCAAGCTTGAAGACTAGCTTTTCGACCCGGCGGGCCAGCCTGTGATCGGGTGACATGTCACTCGGCAGAACCGAAATAACGGTTAAGGTATCACCTTCTCGTGCAAGCGCTTGGCTCAGCTCTCCTGTGGAATAAGCATTTTCAGTTTCATTGCCCAGAGGGTTTTTGCAATGAGTATAAGGTTGTATCATCGAGCTTATAAAAATAATTTGCATGCTGACTTATTCTCCTCGAATAATCGAATTCCGGACTGCCATTGGTTGTGAGCGCGCAAAAGCCAAACGGCGCAGAACTCTTCTTTTGTTTAGCCCTCATTCATTTCCGATAAGGAGCTACTTTTCGTCATTTGTGGATTTGATTAGTGGCCGAGAAAGCGCCCTCAGTACCGCCATGCGGAATTCATTGGGTGACCCTTTCGGGCTGATTACTTCGTCTATGCCAAGTTTTTTTGCCGTTTCCTGCATTTCCGGCAGAGACGCCAGCGCCACCAAGGCTGGACGATTTTTCATGCCATCGGTGGCCCAACGCAGAAGAGCCAGGCCTTCCTGACCGGCGCGATCAAGATCCGCTACTATTAGATCTACATTCTGGGTGAGTTGATCGATGGCGCTGATTTTGCCGCCTACTTCAGTAACTTTACTTCTCAATATAGAGCGGAGCCTTCCAGCGAAATGTGACCGACTCTTGCTACTTTTGCCACCCACGAAGACTATTTGGAGACCTTTAAAAGTAGAGACGAGATCATCAATGATGTCACCAATTGTTTCCGCTATGTTTTCAAATACGATTCCCATGCCCGGTCTGCCTTCCGATGTCTCTTCTTTTCGAACCCACACCACCCTGCCTCTTAACTCTTCGAAGACATTTTTGTCCGCACTGGGCATCAACCTCAGAGTCAGTTCTTCTCCTACCGATAAAGGGTTATCAGTTTCAATGAATATCCCTCCTTTCGAAAGATTCATCGAATAACTGACTAAAAACCCGCCGGTTGTCCTGTATGAAACCTCAAGTATCACAGGCACCCTTTCATGCTTTCTTTTTTTTTTAAATTCAGGGAGTTCCTTTTTCACGAAAAGTCTTTTCCTCTCGAGCTGTTTTTGAGACATGGACTTCACGCATTTTGTAACTATAAACTTTTCTGCATTTTTCGATTGTCTGCGATATCGCTCAAAAAATATTTAGTCCGCAATCAAATAAAGCAAAAAATCACTTAAGAAGCAAATCCAAGAGGCGATCCAGTTCATCAAGGCTGTTATAGGAAATCTCAATGCGCCCCTTGCCTCGTCCTTTATCTTTCAGTAAAACCCGCGTCCCCATGGATCTTTGCAATCGTTCCTCTAGATCTCTTACCGCAGGGCTTTTATCTTTCTTTTCCGGAGACGCTAATTCTTTTTTTGTGGAAGCCTTACCGGAAAACTCTCTCACGAGTTGTTCGGTGCGTCTAACTGAGAGCCCTTCTTCACAGACTTTTTTGGCGAGAGACAAAATTATCGTTGGATCGCTCAAGCCCAGAAGTGCGCGCCCATGTCCCGGAGACAACTCATCTCGGGCGACCATGTTTTTAACTTCGTCGGGGAGCTTTAAAAGGCGCAACTCATTCGTTATGGTGCTGCGATCTCTACCTACTCTTTGAGCAACTGTCTCTTGAGTGTAGCCGTATTCGTGAATAAGCCTTTCATAAGCTTCGGCTTCTTCGATAGGATTTAGATCCTGACGTTGCACGTTTTCAACGAGAGCCAGTTCGAAAGCCTCGCTCTCGGTAGCCTCCTTGATGACGACAGGGACGGTTTTAAGGCCTGCTGTCTTTGCCGCTCTCCAGCGGCGCTCTCCAGCTACTATGCGATAACCTGTCTCTGTTTTTCTTACCAGTAAGGGTTGCAGTACGCCCTGCCGCTTTATGGAATCAGCCAGCTCCAGGATCCCTTTTTCGGGAAACTCTTTTCTTGGCTGAACTCCCGGACTTACATCTTTTAAAGGCACCTCTATCATGGCACCTTTTGAGTGCTCGCTTTTTTTGTTTCTTTCTTCAATTTCGGGTAAAAGAGCCGACAAGCCGCGGCCCAGAGCTTTCCGTTTATTAGTGTTGGTTTTGCTTTTTGTGCCCTTTTTTTTATTCATCGCTCTTTTTTACTCCGGTCAGAGCTTAGGGACAACCTCTCCAGATATTCTTTTGCCAGCTCCAGGTAGCTCCTGCTACCTTTTGAGTTAATGTCATATAAAATCACCGGTTTACCGAAAGAAGGCGATTCGCCCAACCTGACATTTCTTGGGATCACGGTGTCGAATACGGTCGATGCAAAATGTTGCCTGACCTCGTCGGCGACTTGTTTTGTAAGGTTCATCCGTGGATCGTACATGCACAGAAGTATACCTTCTAAAGAAAGGTCGGGGTTGAAGCTCGCCCGGATTCTTTCGATTGTGTTCATTAATCTGCCCAGCCCCTCCATTGCATAATACTCACATTGCAGTGGTACCATAACGGTGTGGGCTGCCACCAGGCTGTTTACAGTCAATAGACCAAGTGAAGGAGGGCAATCTATCAGGATATGATCATATTTGTTTTTGATATCATCAAGAGCTTTGCGGAGGCGGTATTCTCGATTTTCCACATCCACCAATTCAATACCGGCGCCTGCAAGATCTTCAGTGGCCGGAACAATGTGTAAGCGTTCCAGCTCAGTGCTCATAACTGTTTCTTGTAAGGTCATCTCACCGGTAAGGGCCTGGTACACTCCATCATCAACCTCTCCGCGAGGATATCCGAGCCCGGAGCTTGCGTTGCCCTGAGGGTCCATATCTATCACCAGCACCGATCTCTCAGCGGCTGCAAGGCTGGCACCTAAATTGACGGCTGTAGTAGTCTTTCCTACTCCGCCTTTTTGATTTGCAATGGCTGTTATACGTCCCATGACTTCATTTTTATTCCTGCCCGGAAAAATCCGTATCAAAAACGGTAATGATTTTTCAATTTCATTATGACTGTCTACGGTCACTGGGTTCGAGCGGTTTATCACAAAGCTTGCCCAAGTGCCAAGGGAAATCACGAGTCCTGTTTTTCTACTTAAACAAGGCAACCCACCGCTCAGTAATCAATATTCTGCAAATAGGGGCTTTTTGTGAGCCGCTACTCTTTGTTTTTACCGTAAGAGCAAGAAAATTGACACACGTCACTACATGTAGTAATCAGTAGTTAGATGTAGGACAAAACTTACATTTTGTGACATTAGTCGGGTGGCAGTGTCGGAGCTCCCGAGGCCCTATGGGCTGACTCAAGAATTATAGGAGGCATTCATGAGGATTACAAAGATCAAGGGTTGTTGGGTTTTACGTGGCGAACGGCGATCAACATGGGAGCCGATAGAGGCATCTCAAATCGAAGAGGTCAGGCGCCATGGAGAACAAGAAGAGTCAAAACAATGGGGTGAAGGAGGAAGACAAGCTCTTCGTTGGTTTGAGTTGGGTGAGATTAAATCAGGGCTTTATCAAGATCCTTTTGGGGAGAGCGCATCTATTGAGGTTCATGCAACACCGACTCAGAGAGCCATGAGCTGGTTTCGTTCACTGATAGGAGGCCCATCTCCATATCGTTTAGGGTGGTCTCAAAAATAAGATCGCAGGACCGAATGGGGTTGTTAAATAAATTGCCATTTTACGCAAAAGGAGAGGAGAGATGAAAAAACTAAAAGCATACCGTTCCTTTTCTGAATTTGAACATCAAGAGCTGCTCAAAATGGATAGCTTTTATTCTTCTATAGATGATATTGTGGATGAAATATTTTTACAGGGTCTTGATGCTAAACCTATATGCCGTCAGGCAGGTCGAGGAGACGGCTTTCTTTTTGATGATGAGAGTTGAAGATGGATAAGACCTTGGAACTTTTTTCTTAAGACGGTTAATCTGAAGACTTGACAAACAGTCCATATCTCAATCACTCTCCAATGAACCGGTCCGTGCACAGGCAGTGCTCGTTAATATGGGTTTGTAGAAAAACCTTTGGCTGGTTTTAAGACTTCTGGTAAAACCGAAAAGAATCGAGTATCATGCTGCAAGTTGCGGCAAAACGGTTTAAGTTTTGAGAGGTTTTTCGGGTTATTTGCTGCTGTTTGTGCCCAAACCTCTAATGTTAACTGTCGATCACGGGGAAATTAAATGAGTTCGCAGAGGAAATGCCCAAAGTGTGGACACATCAATAAAGAAGACATGCCGATCTGCACTAAATGCGGTGGTGCTTTGCCCCCTCAAGATGAAGCGGAGTTGATGCGCCAGACAATGGGCGCCTCATACGATGTCAAATGGGTTGTGGTTGGGGCGGTGATTATTCTATTACTGCAGTTCGGGACAGTTGCGCTCATTTGGCAAATAGCCGGCAAAGAGTTTCTCATTGGTGACCCGCGAAGGAGTCTTTTAGAGGCGTCCATCGAATCGGTTGATGATGATTACGGTCACTTCAAGAAGAGCAACGAGGTCAAGATCATCATCAAGTTGGACAGCGAACAAGTGAATACTGCGCCGAAAGTTAAGGATGTGTTTTTTGGTGGAAAAAAAGCCGGCCCATATATAAAGGAGAAGTTAAAAAGGGAGACCCAAAAATGTGATGAGTTTTGCCGTGATGGGAAGAAGGCTGAAGACGCTGAAAAAACGTGCAGCGACACATGTAAAAAATCAAAGGATTTGTTGCAAGAGGAAAAGAGCTGCAAAGAAAAATGCAGAGAGAAGTGCCAAGGCGAGTGTACGCCTGAGATTTTATTGACGCTGGATCCTGAGACCAAGGCTTTATGTGAAGCATGTCCGAAGAAAGGCAGTGAGGCCAGAAAACTGGCTGAAGAATGCAACCGATGCAAGAAGCGGGTAGAGTATTTGAACTATCAGAGTAGGCAATGCAATGAGTGCGACGAGACTTTGGCCAACCTGAGAAAAGACGTAGAGAAATGCAAGCCCAATGGGGCGGGGTGTTACGCGCGAACCGACTACGAGACGAGGGCTGAGCTGGAAGAGCATAAAAAACAAAAACCAACAAGAAATGAAGGTGAAAAAGCCGAGGCATTCGATGCCCGTGTGGATCGGTGGAAAAAAGGCGTAGATCGGCTTGAAAAAGGGATTGCCAACTTCGAAAAACGAACAGCGTATGCCTACAGCCCTCCTGTAAAGAAACCGAAAATGGTTCCGCTGAAGTTGGCTTTTACGACCGGGTACAAAGTGTCCAAATCTCCAGGTTATTTTTATGTCAAGGATCCCTCGGCCGGCAAACCTAGTATAGAAAAGAAAACTAAGAGGGATGATCCCACAAATCATCTAGGATTCTGGATGATGCTGGCAATCTCTGTTTTGATATATTTCCTTGGAGGAATGTTCACCGGCCGGCTCTCTCCGGGCATTACGATGAAAGAACCTGCTACGGCTGGGCTGTTTTCAGGGGTTGTTTATTTCATTTTTCTCTTGACCATCGGAGCCGAGTTTTCAGTTATTATTTTCAGTGGCGCTATAGGGTTGGTGGCTTTTGCAGGTGCTTCTTATTTCGGTGGGTGGGTCGGGGAAAAATGGCAAGGCACGATATAGAACAATGTACATACTGGGCGAAAAATGCCGCTCATGCAGCAAAAGAAATCCCAGAGGTTCCAAGTTCTGTAAACGATGTGGTACGGTGCTGAGGCCGGGTGGAGTCTACGCTCGGAACGAAGAAGACCCTGCGTTTGATTGGAAGTGGATGGCCGGGGGGATCTTGATCATAAGCGCTACGGCGCTTCTTTTTGTGTTCGGTATAAAGTGGGCGCTGGGGACGCATTTGTTGGAATGGCCCATAGGCAGGAGATTATTTTTGCTGCTGACTATAGTGGCCTCTTCATTTTTTGTGGGGGGTATAGTAGTGGGTCGTATGTCGGCGGGGGTTACGCTGAAAGAACCTGCGGCTGCAGGTGCCGTAGCGTGTGCAATTGTGTTTGCCGTAGCCAAGACAGCTATCCAAGTTTCAACCGACAATGTCGCCTCTGAGTCGGTGTTGGTGTTTGACCTTCAACTCAGCTCCATAGTTCTCATGTTGCCTGTTTGCATCGGTTTGGCTTATGTCGGTGGGTGGGTTGGAGAAAAATGGCAGGGCACCATATAGAAGAGTACAATGTATCGAAATCATACCGTGGCCGTGGTCATACCGGCTTATAATGAAGAGTCTCATATATCTCAGACCGTTGCCTCTGTTCCCGAATACGTAGACAAAATATTGGTGGTTGATGATGCTTCCACGGACGCCACGTTTCAGATATTGAATAAAATAAGAAGAGATGGGTTGGAGGTGATTCGGCACCGAGCTAATGGCGGAGTGGGGGCCGCCATATTGACGGGATATCGACGTGCTCTTTGTATGAGCGTGGACCTAATCGGTGTGATGGCCGGTGACAATCAAATGGATCCCGGAGATCTTCCGGCTCTTTTAGATGCTTGTATAATAGGGAAAGTTGAATATGCGAAAGGGAACCGCTTTTTAAAAAAAGAGGTCTGGAAGCGTATGCCTAAAGACCGTCTCATCGGCAACATGGTGTTGTCGTGGGTGACGAGATTGGCCACCGGATATTATCACATCTATGATTCTCAATGTGGTTACACGGTTATTCAAAAAGAGGCTCTTTCAAGGCTGAATCTGCAAGATGTTCATGACGGATATGGTTATTGTAACGATTTGTTGGGGCATTTAAAGCTTGCCGAAGTAAATGTTGGTGACGTCCCGGTGAGCACCGTATACGGGGAAGAGACCTCAGGCGTCAGCGTCAAAACTGTTTTTCATCCCATATCATCAGTTTTGCTCAGGGTATGGACTCGCAGGAGATTGGCTCGAAAAGGGCGCTTGCCGGGGATGGTTAAATCTTCATATTGATATAAGGGCTGTCTCTTCGCGATCTTATTCTTGAGTCAGCCCTAAGCTTCTATCCGGGGAGAGAGAATTGCATTTAACAAGTGGTGTATCCAAAGATGCCATGGAGATTCACCGTCGCGCCGTTGTGGTTGATCTCCACGCCGATACTCCCACCATGATGCGATTTGGTTATGATTTATTAAAGCGACACAGCCCGATTCTCCCAATGGCGGCATGGGGTTTTCATTTGGATGTTCCCCGCATGCACGAAGGGGGGCTTACAGGCCAGTTTTTCGGGTTGGTTACTTTTCCTCTTACAAGAGTAGGGCTTTTCGATATAGTCCTTAAACAGATTGCTCTCGTGAGAGATGCTGCGCGATTATATCCTAATCAGCTTCGAATAGTCACCGAGGCGCAGGAGATCTTGGCATGTAAATCAGACGGCTTTTTGGCTGCGCTTTTTGGAGTTGAAGGTGCGCACGCCCTCGAAGGAAGTTTGGAGAACCTGGATATTTTGGCGGGGGCCGGGCTTCGTTATGTAGGGTTGACTCATTTTACGAAAAACAGAGCAGCATCGCCTGCTATGGGTTTGGGCGGTTCAAAGAACGGCGGGCTCACAGAGTTTGGCCGCAACCTTGTGGAAAAATGCAACGATCTCGGTGTGCTGGTGGATTTGGCACATTCCAACAGAAAGACTTTCAAGGAAGCGTTGGAGCTATCAAGAGACCCTGTGATTGTGAGCCACACAGGATTGAATGGGGTGCGCAAGCTCTGGCGTAATATAGATGATGAGCAGATTCGCGGAGTGGCGGATAAGGGAGGTTGCATAGGGATTATCTTCAGTCGATATTTTCTGGGGGGGAAACATATCTCCAGGCTTGTAGACCACATTTGTCATTGTCTCGACGTTGGTGGAGAGGGTTGTCCGGCACTTGGTTCCGATTTCGATGGGCTTATCGTTCCTCCGAAAGAGCTCCCTGATGTTTCGGCTCTTCCTCGGCTTACCCAAGAGCTTTTAAACAGAGGGTTGCGCGAAGAGACCATCCACAAGATTTTAGGCGGAAACGTGCTGAGGGTAATGCGTGAGGTGCCCCCTTCTAAATCCAAAGAGCCTGTCGTAAAATAAAGTGCGGGGAGCGCTCATTTGCAGAAGAAACAATCTTTCAGCAATTCTTGTCGTATGATGCTCGCGCTTTCCGGCATTGGTTTTTTGCCCAGCGGCAACGAAGATGGGCTGCGGGTTCATCCAACACCTCGGCTATTCGACAGATCTGTTGTGAAGCTCTACAAATAGCCGCCATGTGTCTGTAGGCTCTCTCACATCTGCTCATCCTCGCTTTTCTTTTTCGCGAGGAAGCTCGAATCCTGGATTGGGTTTCGGAAATACTCTCGTGTGCACCGGCCGTCGGCGTTGAGGGTGAAGCTTCGGCTTTGTCAACACGTGACGATCTCCGAGTCGGTAATGGCTCGACATCCAACCCCAGCCGGCCTCCATGCCACCGGAGATTTCTGCTCCATGCATCAATATAGCTTTTTTGTTCTTCGCTGGTGTTCGGTATCTCGTTTGCACCTGGAGGGGCGACATTTGATGGCGGTGTCGGATAGGCGGAGGGAGAACTTTGCTCGCAAGTGCTCATTCTATGTCCCTTGTGTGCACAACCGAAAAAACATAACGTCATCAAAACAAACAAGAATATACTGAAGAATCTCTTGATTTTCATTCCCTCTAGCTCTCCTCCAATAGTTCTTTTTGTAATCTTCTGTTGATCTCTATTGAGAGGGTGAGGCTCTCTATGGCCTCTCGTCTCAGCTTGTCACCACCCTTTTTATCACCTTTTGCATCTAAAGATTCGCTTTTTGCTTCCAGGATATCGGCGTATGTCATCAACAAATGCGCTCTGAAAAAACTGTCTCGTGGAAACTCCTGCAATCCTTTGCGGGCTGTTTCGAGTGCCTGATCGATCTTGCCTGATTTTAGATATAGCTCAGCCAGCCGTGCGTGAGCATCAAGGAAGGCGCCCCATGTCTCCGGTGCGCCCTTCGGGCAGGTGACTGTCAAAGCTTTTTCCATTGTGTTCGTGGCTTTCTGAAGATCCCCCATTTTTAGATAAATGTCTGTCTGTCTGTGATGTGCTCTGATCATGGCCAGGCATGTCATCAATTCAGCTGAAGCTTCCGTTTTTCGGGGTGCTTTTTTACTTGTCTCTTTTTCACGCCTCGCACACGAGACGGGTTGAAAAGACACGGCGCATAGGAGCAGAAAAAGTAAAAAATACACTAAAGCACTAACAGTTCTGTTCTCATTTCTTGTAATCCTATTAGTCCTATCTGCAGCCATCACTTCGGACTCCTTCCAAAATCAGCCGCACACACTGAATACAGTTCATTTAAACTAACTTTTCTGCCGGAGCCTTCGGCAGGGAGCGACGAGGTAGTCTGCCGGGCCTTTTTTGACCAGGGCTGAACACATGGGACTGCTGCGACGGCGGATTCGGTTGACCAACGAGATGCCAAGCCCACCGGG
>JAABSF010000471.1 GCA_011390535.1 Deltaproteobacteria bacterium
TATTTTCATTTTCATTTTCATTTTCATCTTTATTTTCATTCCCATCTTCGTCAGTATTTTGTTCATTTGAAGCAGAGAGTACCTTTTCCAGACCTAGACCCCATTGATCTCCCCAAAAAACGGCGAAAAACAGGAGCATCATCAAGAGACCTCTGGATGTTTTTTTCAATGTAATGATCCTTTGTTTTTCAGCAATCGCGCAGTTTTTATTTCTTTCGTTCATCATTATGCAAAGCTTCCTACTCTCGCTCGTTCAATACTCCCTTTGGAGTTAGGGGTTTCGGTACACTGCCCGAGTCGACGGTAAAAGGGCCTGTCTCATCTTTTAAGCCGGCATCTCCTGATTTGTTTTCAATATTCAAATCTTCCGCGAGAGCATCAAGTAAAGAGTGCAGCACCCGGACTACATCCTCATTAGGAGTTCTAGGAGAATATACCGCATTTTCCACTAAATCCGTAACTAAGTACACAGCTCTTCGGTGTTCTTGATTGCCCTCCTTTTTCAGCTTTTGCCACTTCCAAGTAATTCGGTCAAGGACCTCTCTTGGTGTAAGGATGCCGACGAGGGACCTTTTTTCCAACCATTTCTCAACCTCTGCAAGGTAAACCCGCATCACCTCGTCCCGGACGGAGACCAACCTTACCAGAAAACCACACAATTTTCCTCTGTGGGGTAGGGTGATTTCTATTCTCTTTTGGAGGTGTTTTTCTGACCTGAAACTTAGGAGATAATCTCCTGTAGCTAATTCAAAAGATCCGAACTCCCCGTTAGAGTCGGCTCTTAACAATTTTAGGGGTTCTTGTGTTTTTTTGTTCATTTTTTTGGAGAAAACCAGGATCTCGACATCACCGATGGGTTTGTCGTCTCCGGCGTCTACGACTCTTCCTTTTATTGTGTGAAGGCCTCTGCCAAGAAAGGAAGAGAGTTGGACTTTGCCCATCTTGACACCTTGTTTCGAGGTTCTCTCTTCTCTGCGTTTCAGCGCCGTCACCCAGCGTTTCCATGGTTTTCGACGAACTACTATGAACACCGCCGTGAGCAACGCCGTGAAAAGAATTGGGAAAAGAAAATATTTTGTGGGCAACGGCGTAACCGCCTCAACCATAATCTCCGTGGGAGCGGAGAGAGCCGATCGCCTCCAAGATATATCTTGAACGGTGCGTGCCCTCAGGACTGTTTTTCCTTTAGGCAGCTTTGACATATCCAGCTTTGTGTAGTACCGGCCTTCGCCGTCTGTCGTAGCTTCAGCCACGGTGACGCCGTGTGCCCTGATGCTCACACGCACGCCTGAGAGTGGCTTTTTTGTTTCCGTCACCAGACCCTTAAGAACCACGCTCTCATTTGCCGGCGCGCTCTTTTTGTCGGCGGCAAGAGTAACCACCGGCAAAGTATAAAACAATACTCCGAATGAGTGCAACGCCGGGTTCAAGATCTTCGAGGCTTGCATCCGGACAGTGAAATCAACCCTGCCGGGGTTCTCCAACTCATTCGATCTGAGGTCGAACAAAGCTTCTCCGTTGCTGTCTGTGCGTTGTGAAGTTTTAATAGAGCCATCAGACGATTCCAAAAAAATGGGACGGTCGGTGACTGGGACTCTCTTTAACTTGCTTTTTTCAATGACTTGGGCACGGTCTACCGTATCGGTTTCGGTTTCAAGATCCCGTGTGGCTTTTACACGTACCGAAAAAATACCGTTTCCGAACGGAACGGAAGAGGGTGCGTCTACCTCAAAGCTCACATTGCTTCGCCCCCCGGAGATCTCATAATTGCTTTTGCCCGAGAGAATATATGGCGCCGATGGCGGCAGCTCCAGTCTTACATCCATAAGGTTGTCACAAAAAGGAAGAGACAGTGTCCAGCGCCCTGATGAATTTGTTGTTACCTGAAAGGATTTTCGCGGTTTCGGTTTACAGCTCGCTTCAATTTTTAACAAGAGCCCCGGGATTGGGGTTTTGAGATCCCGATCTACCATTCTTGCGGATAAAAGGGTTCTAAAACGTTGATCGGGTTGGTTCTCTACAGGTGTGCGACTGGAGAGTGAATCATCTGAACCGGCGCTTTTTTCGCTTAAAAAGGGATAGGCTGAGAGCCCTTCAATATGGACGCGGCCTCTTACAACAATGGTCGGGGTGGCCTCCTTTTCTGTTTGTGCTTGTGAAATGGCTGCAGCGGCCGACAGCGCTGTCAGTAAAAATCCTGCAGAAATAAGTTTTTCGATAACTGTTCTCAAAAGGACTCCGTTGCAACTTCAGTCAAAAAAACATTTACCATTAAATCTTCAACGCATCGAGAGATCTCCCGACTGCCTCTTCCGATGATTTTGTGGGATGCTCCACCAGCTCGCAAACAGCTTTTTCGAGTTTTTCAAGAGCGCGCTTATTGGGGTTCCATGCCCTCACATCCTGGGTTCCTTTGCGAAATGTGGTCTCCATGACGCTTCGATCTTGAGCCACAGACGCCATTCTCCTTCGTAAAACCGCGAGCCTCCCGGAAGGAATTCGCTTTACTTTTCGTTTTCCGAACCAATAGACGAATGGTAGCACAAAAAGCGCCGAAAGGTCCCAAGGATCCATGGTTACCGCAAAACCTTGGAAGAGATCCAAAAAATCAACTGTCTCAAGGATCCTGATATACCATTTTCCCCATGTGGAGGAAACTTGCAGGGGTGCGAAAATCAGCGTTGTCAAAAAAAGAGCACCCAGTATTTTCCCACGGGTGAGTGAGTAGTTCCATTGAACCCCGCGCCGGAGGCGAAACCCGGCGAACATGAATGTGTTCAAGAGGGCTGTAAGAAAAAGAGGAAAGAAGAACAACCCCGCAAAGTCCGAGAGCTTCCCGGTGATTATTCCCGGCAGATAACCCGAGCCCTTAAGTATGTGGTCGTTGATTCCCAGAATTGCCATCGCGGCGATGGGCAGAGGGTGTAAAAACTCTTCACCCGGCCAATCTCCCCGGCTGTTCAGCCGACTGTCAACGTCTTCAAAATTTTGGCCGGATTTCAATTTCTTGTCCCTGCATTCTTGCAATATTTTGAGCAATCCCAGGGATCTCAGGCCGACACCCCGGCCGGCCCGATTTAATCCCTATATGATTGAAGGAAATGCTATCGTGGGGCTCTGATTAGTCAAGGCATCATGATAAAGCGCCACAGTTGATGCCCATTTCTATTGTTGCGCGGTGTGAACGTTTAAATTATGATGAGCTTCCAAATCAACCTTGAA
>JAABSF010000472.1 GCA_011390535.1 Deltaproteobacteria bacterium
CCACCGGGATAGCAAGGAACCCGAAACGACTCGCCAATCGAGCCACATCCTCCTGATCTTCTTCGGGTCTTACAGAGACAACATCGGGGGTCATAATTTCCCCTAAAGTAGTCTTAGGCTGAGAAGTCACCAACTGACGCAAAGACACCACACCTATCAGCCTCTCTTCATCCGTTACAACATATATGTAAAAAGCCATCTCGACACGTTCTGCGTTCTGCAAAGCGCTGATGGCCTCCTCCACTGTTGTATCGCGGTTAAGGGAGAACGCCTGCGGATTCATAATGCCGCCGGCGGTGGATTCGTCATATTGGAGCAGATCTTCCAGATCCCCGCCATAGCCGTTTTTTATCAACTTCAGGATCTCATCTCGATGATCTTCCGGCAATTCGCCAAGAATATCGGCCGTATCATCAGGATTCATTTTCTGAAACAGTTCCGCTGCTCTCTTTGTGTCCAGTTCCCTAACTATCCCGGCCGCGATATCTTCATCCAATTCCGACAAAATGGATATCCGATACTCATCATCCGGGCAGAGCATGAAAACTTCCAGTCGCTCGTTGGCGGTAAGGTGAACCAAGCTGACTGCGACATCTTCGGCTCGATACTTGGACAACACTTTCTTTAAAGAAGGGATCGCCTTTCGGCGGACTAATCTACCAACAGTGTTCGTCAATAATTGCAGCTTGGGAGAGAGCATTGAACACCCTTGTGATGGCTAACAGCAAGACGCGTAACTCTTGCTTAACTATTTCTGAAAAAAAACTTTTTGGAGTGAACTGATCCAATAAAGACGACAAACGCCCAGCGAAACTTTTCGATGAAACCGAAAACTCTCTTATGATTTTTTCTTCAGCCTGCGGGTCAGCCTTTCCATTCGTATTGATTAAAGGTCTCGGAGGCAGCAGGTGACTCGCTTTGCTCCTGCGATGATGGTGATCTGTTGAGCATATATGACAAGGTCAAAACAACCGCAATAATAAGGAGAAGCAAAACCAACCCAAGATTCAGGCGCTTTGAACCGCCTCCCGCTAAGCTCTCAGGCCTACCGGCGGGTCTAATTGAATTTTTTCCCGGTTCCTTTTTGTCAGCTGAATTCTTGCTTCGTTTATCCATCTTCCGCTGAGCGGCGATCATCCATGCCTTTATAGCAGTTTCGCTGTTTACCCTTCGGGCCAAATTGGCACCGAAAGGGCTCACAGATTCCGTCACAGTTTCTGCCTTAACCCTGTTCTCACCTTCGGCCGAATCCCCATCTGTTGATGCAAACTCTATATCTTGTGAGGGCCTCACCTTCCTATACCTCGCAATTACATCCTCGCTTTGAAGCTCCAGATGTTTCGCCAGTGATTTCAAAAACCCCCTCACATAGACATCTGCAGGAAGCAACTCAAAATTCTCGTCTTCGAGGGCTTTAATATTTGATACAGAGACCTTGGTAGACTCGAATACACTTTCACGGGAAAGCTTCCGGGCCTCTCTGGCCTTTCGTAAAAAATTCCCAAAGCTTTGTGAATTATTGAATCTTTTATTTACCAATTTTGCCACCTTTTGCTTCCTTCTTTTTCGATTCTATAAAGGCTCAAAGAGTTCGTACGCTGTTCATTTACAAAAGATACACCGTTTTTTCGAGCGCTCATCTCTCGTGTATCAAGAGCCTTCACCTGTTCGACTCATGACTGCAAGATATCGTCGGCATTCTTCAGCAGTACAACTCTTGGGAGCCAACTTGACACAGCGCAAAAATGCGCTCCGTGCCTCGCTTTTTCTGCCGAGTTTCAGCCTGGCCAACCCAAGATACTGATGCGCAGCCTGCGGAAGACCAAACTCTCTTACAGTCATCTCGAACTCTTTCAAAGCTTCTTCGTAGCGCTTCTCAGAGTAAAAAATTCGCCCAAGCCAATAGTGGGCCAAATAAAATTTCGGCGCCAAGAATAACGCCTGACGAAGATTTTTGGAAGCCTTAATTTTACTTCCTAAATGAAAATGCGCCCAACCAATGTTCGCCCATGCAACCGCTTTATCACCAGGTGAGCTGCAGGATGTCTTGACGCCGCCTTCCATCAGGGTGTTTATCACATTCCTCGCATGTTTAATGGCCTTTTCGTACTGTTTAAAAAACATCGCCACGTTCGCCAACCCCAACAAAGAGCTGGTACATTTGGGCTCCAAAGAAACTACTTCTGCAAAATTCTCTTCGGCCATCTTAAAAAGCTTTTCAGCGTTTGCCCGGCTCTCTCGCGCGTCTTCTCCCGTCAAACACTGAGCCACTTCACTCATTCCCAATTCTTGATCAGCCTTTTGCAGATATATGTAACCTAATAAGTTCCTCGCAAGAAAATTCCCACTGTCGTTTTTCACCGATTTCCTGAGTTGAAACAGTGATTCCTCCAGAAACTTCTCTTTCGCAGCTGACGTCTTCGCTTTTATTGACCGCTCGTAATAGTCTTGCCCGAGCCAATAAAGCTTCTTTGAAAGGCTCTTATTCTGTCCCGCTCCACTTGGGCAACCACCTGCTCCGATAAGGGCACATATCAAGAACCCCACCGGCAAAACAAAACTAAGCCGCTTTGATTTCTCTGCATTTTGGCGAAAAACTTCCATGAACGTGAAAATGTTAGAGATAATGCATAGTGTCAAGGCAAAAACTCCAACACTTGACATCTTGGGGTTCCTCGTGGTGAGTTTTCATTTAAACCACCCAAACGCCGGGAAACGAATTTATGAAAACCCTTGGTCCTCTTTTGATAAGAACCGGGCTCTTGTCCCAAGAACAGTTCGCTAAAGCAATGGATTTGCAAGTCCGTACCAATCTCCCTATACATGAGATACTGATCAACCAGGGCCTCTTGAAGGAGAACGATCTGGTCGAGGTTTTCAAAAAAGACATGATGATACCGGAGCTGAGACGTGAAGATCTCCACGATATTGAACCGGATATAAAAAATCTCATCCCAAGAGAGATGGCTTTCAGATACTGTGTGCTCCCGGTAAGATTCGATCTCCACGGTCACCTGATTGTCGCCATGGCGAATCCAGCGGACAACCACGCCGCAGATGAGCTAATGCGCTCAACCCAGTTGTACATTGTCCGTTGCGTTGCACCTACTTCACTCATTAAAGACTGCATTGCAAAAACATATGGCGGTTTAAAAAAGGAGGAACCCAATATCCCACCCCCGGCGGCTCCTCCACCATCAGCGCCGGCCGCGCCG
>JAABSF010000473.1 GCA_011390535.1 Deltaproteobacteria bacterium
GTTAACCGCCCCTGCAATTGCTATGGCCGTCTCAAGGACGAGAGCTGCTGGGGAGAAGGCGGGTATGAGGGGTTTTTGAGACGTCTAAAGGAGCAGTGGCCGGAAGAATCCATCTGCAGAGTGCAGCATATGGCGCCACACCCTGAAAACCCTCGAGCCCAGTGGCTGCTACCCATCAAAAAACCTTGCAAATGTTTCGGCGACCTTCAAAATAGAAAATGCTGGGGAGAGGGAGGTTATGAAGGGCACGTCCGCTCTGTAGAAAAACGTTACAAAAAGCTGTATCTCGAGTCCAAGGCGCGAAGGGGCGGTAAAATAAAGGTGAGCGATGCAGATCGTGCGGAAGCGGAGGCAGCCGTAAAAGCTATGGAGTTGGAGCGGAGAAGGGCCGAGGCGGCCCGCCGCTATGAGATACTCCGCAAGCGGGAGACCGCCGTCTCCCTCAAAACTGAGCCGGCGAATGATGATCACAAGTTGCCTGCTAAACCACCACCTCCCAAAAAGGAGCTTAAGCCCGACTCACCAAGCAAGAACGCCAAATGGATCCCCGGGTATTGGCACAGGACTGGAGGTCGATGGCACTGGATCTCAGGTTGGTGGCGGGTGCCTCAAACAGATGTCTCAGCCGGGCTGACAGTGAAAACGAATGTGCCGCCCCCTCCCCGCAGAAGAAAGAAGATGCGGCGGCGGTCTAGAGCGGTTGCAGGCCTCGTGTGGATTCCCGGCCATTGGCATTGGCACAGAGGTAAGTATATTTGGATCCCGGGCCATTACAGGGTGCCGCCTTCACCTCATCACATCTGGCGTCCTCCTCGGTGGCGTCGAGTGCCTGGAGGCGCAGTTTTTGTCCCCGGCGCCTGGGTTTTGCCGTAAAGGTGACTTTTTATTTGAAAAGGTCATGTGGCTTTAGACATTGTATAGTGTAACGATTGTTTTATGCTGTATAGGAATCCGGAAACAATTTATATTGTATAATAAATGTGCCGAAGAAAAATTCTGAGAGGGTAAAATAATCATGAAAAAAGTTTTGGAGAGACTCCACGGTCTTGAGCCGGAGAGAGGATGGGTGCGGAGGTTGGCTCGTGGTTTGGGATGCGGATGTCCGGAAGAGGTGTTTTCAGAGATTCGTATAGGCGATCTCGCAGAGCAAGGGATAGCCTTTTGCGTTGAAATAGGTGGACGACTTCTCATCGGCATTGAGCCCATGCAGGGCGGGGATTCTGAGCAGGAGCGGGAGAGGATTATAGGGCTGCTTGAAAAAGGTAGGCGGCTTCGTGACAAAGATGGATATAACCGGTTTCGATTGGTCATGTTGGTCGAGGATGGAGCACACATCCAAAAGGACCCACCGCCGGCACCGGACGAGAAGGTACACCTGCATTTCTTATCCCCTCAGGCTTTACTTGAGCTTCTTTAGAATCCTGAAAATCAAGCTTTTGGAGATTAATTCTAAAACGTTAATCGTAGATGCACTTTGTTTAATTGATGTAAACTCATATGCAATTGTCTGAACTGCAGTTTTTGGAAGGAGTTCTTGGAATTGGGCTTGAAATGTCTATAATGGCGTTCTTTCGAGGAGCTGGAAGCGTTTCTGGTTTGAACGAATGGAGAGGCGCATTTTGGGTAAGCCTAGATTTGCAAGTCTAGATTTGGATAGCGCGGTTTACGGTTTGAAATATTGAGCGTCAATTTTGGAGAGTGTAAGATATGAAAGAAAAGAAAAGTGAACAGGGCGAGGGAGTTGTTTCGCACGGTGTTTTTAAGCTGGATACCGGCGCTGATCCGGAGCTTGATACTATGGACTTGAATATCGAGACTTTGGGGGAGGCAAAAATAAAGTCGCCGTTGACGCTCAATTTCATTAAAGGTGATGAGATCGCCGCGTTTGTTAGAGATGATGAGCGGTTGCTCTACGATGCGAGCCTGAGGAATCACCGAAAGTATGTTGAGAGAGGACAGGAGCCGCCTTCTTTTGAATCGGCGGGGCCTCGGGAAATGATTTATTTCGATCCGACCAAAGTGAAGGTGGCCATGGTGACTTGCGGGGGGCTCTGTCCCGGGATGAACAATGTCATAAGGTCACTGGTCCTTCAGCTTTGGCACCGTTACGGGGTTAGGTCCATCTTTGGTGCCAAGTTTGGATACCAAGGGTTTGTGTCTCAATATCAGCATCCTTTTATTGAGCTTAATCCGGAGTTTGTGGCTGATATTCATCAGCAAGGAGGTACTGTGCTGGGGTCTTCCCGTGGCGAGCAGACTGTAGATGAGATTGTAGATTCGCTGGAACGACACAACATCAACGTACTGTTTACTATCGGAGGGGACGGCACTCTTCGCGGTGCCATGGCGATTAACGAAGAGATCAAGCGCAGAGGGCTCAGGATCGGCATTATTGGGGTTCCCAAGACAATAGACAATGATATCCCCTATGTAAGTCGCACTTTTGGCCACGATACGGCGGTAGATCAAGCAACTATTGCTATCTGCGCGGCCCATGTGGAGGCAAAAGGGGCACCCAACGGAGTGGGTGTTGTAAAGCTGATGGGGCGTCATTCAGGTTATATAGCGTGCAAATCTTCCATCGCTATGCGAGAGGTGAATGTGGTTCTGATTCCAGAGCAGCGCTTCGAAATGGAAGGAGAGAAAGGGTTGTGTGCATTCCTAGAGCGTCGATTGGCAAGTCGCGGTCACGCTGTGATCGTGGTGGCCGAGGGTGCGGGGCAGGGTTTTTTCCATACCGATTCAGGAAAAGCAAAGCATGATGCATCGGGGAATCTAAAGCTTCATGATATCGGGGTCTACTTGTCCGATAAGTTAAAGAGTCATTTTAAGAAAATCGATGTTCCTTTGAATTTGAAATATATTGATCCAAGCTACATTATTCGAGCAGCGCCTGCGAATTCTATGGACGCGATATTTTGCAATAACCTGGCTGAGCATGCAGCACACGCAGCCATGGCCGGGAAAACCGGAATGGTGGTCGGGTTATGGTATGAAAATTTCACACATCTTCCTCTCTCTGTTGCCACATGTAATCGCAAGGTCGTTGATTTAGAAGGTGATCTTTGGCGTTCTACAGTTGAATCAACCGGCCAACCTACTAAACTCCGCAAGGAATAGTCAGAAAAGATCTTAATTCATTATGAACGACGATAACAGAATAAAAAGCGAGATCCGCCGGCGGCGTACGTTCGCGATTATTTCACATCCCG
>JAABSF010000474.1 GCA_011390535.1 Deltaproteobacteria bacterium
AGACGACTATTGTACAGGGGATTTTACAGCTCTACGAAAAACGCAATCAGGATGTCGTCTTGGCTGCACCTACCGGAAGAGCGGCCCGGCGAATGAAAGAACTCACCGATCACGACGCAAAGACAATACACAGGTTGCTGCAATACACTCCCCGGATTCACCGGTTCGAAAGAAACAGGGATAACCCGATAGAAGCAGATGTAGTTATTATTGATGAAGTTTCCATGGTGGACTTGGAGCTGACCTACCATCTCATGGATGCTCTGGATGATGACACCCGGTTGATTTTGGTGGGCGATGTAGATCAGCTCCCTTCGGTGGGGCCGGGCGCTGTGTTAATGGATATAATCCAATCCGGAAAAGTGCCCGTTGTGCGGCTTGTGGAGATATTTCGTCAAGCTCGAAAGAGCATGATTGTAGTAGCTGCACACCAGGTTAACAAGGGAGAGATGATTGAGCCGACGCCCTCTTCCGGAACAGGTAATCCCGATAGTCCTGGTAACCTTTTTAGAATACTGAAAGATGACCCGGGCGAAATCCTAGATCTGATTTGCAAGATGACGGCTGAGCGGATACCTGACCGTTTTGGTATGGATCCAGTGCATGATATTCAGATTCTTTGCCCCATGAAGACAGGCATCTTGGGAACTCGTCATTTAAACGAGGTTTTGAGGGATCTTTTGAACCCAAGCGTCAGCGTGGGGGATTTTGACAGTAAAGCTGCAGATTCTTCTAGTGGCGAGCACCGTTTTCGTCCCGGCGACAAGATAATGCAAATTCGTAACAATTACGACAAAGAGGTATTTAACGGAGACATCGGCCGGGTCTTGGAGGTCAATCCAAAAGAGAAAAAAATGGTGGTTGATTTTGATGGCAGAGTCTTAATATACAGCGACGCAGAAAAGCAACAACTTACACTGGCTTATGCATGCACGATTCACAAGAGCCAGGGGAGTGAATATCCGGCGGTGATAGTGCCGCTTCATAACCAACATTTTATTATGTTACAGCGCAATCTCCTCTACACGGCCATAACTCGGGCCAAAGGTCTGTGCGTATTGATCGGGCAAGAAGGTGCAATCCGGAGAGCTATCCGTAACGCCACTACGAAGAGACGCTACACCCGTCTCGCATATAGGCTGCAGGGATGAGACAGTGTTGGATGCAAGTCGTGCGGCTTTTTAGCTACAACGCACATGCTGATGCCCAAGACGATGTTCAGATCGATACTCACGCCGATGCCCACGCTGATGTTCAGATCGATGCACACGCCGATGTACACGTCGATGTTCAGATCGATGCACACGACAGTGCTAAAGGTCGCATCCTTCTACGAGACTTTATTACTACCACCAGGACTTTAAGAGCGAAGATTGAGGTTGGGTTAATGGCATTATTGTTGGGCGTGGGGATCGTGTTGAGTATCGCATCTTCCCGAAAACCGGGAGCAAGTAAAACGCCGAAGAACGGACCGGTGCTCTCCGAAAAAGCGCCTGAGCTTGGGCACCCTGCATTTGTGGTGATGAACACAACTTCCTGCAAAATAAAAATAGCGCTCAAGGGAAAAACGGATAGAAACTTGCTCCTGGTCCCCATGGGGGCATTTAGAACCCTCATTGCCGCGGGTAGATATGTAATGATTATCGAAAACGAAGAGGAATGTCGGATAGGAGTCGAAGAGAGAGTAACCCTTCATCTGGAGAGAGGACGACGGTATTTTTTGAGGCTTCCTCCACGGGATTCAGACTGACAAGCCGGTGTTTGCTTTAGTTCTTGCTTTTGGCATCTGAGAGGTTATTTATCGCCCAAGCGGAAATAAATCAGCTCGCAATAGAGCGTCAGACACAGAGGAGAAGCTTATATGAAGCGCATTTGGGCACCATGGAGAAGCGCATATGTGACAGGAACTGTTAAGGAGGAAACGAGTAAGGAGGGAACGAATAAGGAGGGAGGGAACTCAGTCGAAAAAGATATGGCTGAAAAAGGTTGTGTTCTATGTGCTCACGCAGAGGCTCCTGAGAATGAACACAGAGAATGCGGCGTGATCTACCAGGGAGATCACTGCTATGTTGTTTTGAATCGATACCCGTATACGGGTGGCCATATAATGATCGTTCCCAACCGTCATGTTAACGATCCTTCAGCGTTGGATAAAACGGAATACATTGAACTTACCCTTCTTGTACGTGATTCTATAGATAAGGTCCGAGAAGCCTTTAAACCGGATGCCGTCAATGTGGGCATGAACCTTGGACGTTCCGCCGGTGCAGGAATCGACCAGCATATTCATTTTCATGTTGTGCCTCGTTGGAACGGTGATACAAACTTTATGTCAGTGTTGTCCGATACAAGAGTGATCAGTCAGTCTTTGTTGGAAGCCTATGACATATTAAAGCCTTTTTTCAAAAAGGAAGAGCCATGAAAATATGGGACAGGGTGAGAAAAGAATCCGGAAGGGTACTTATAGATAGCTTTTTCAAGGGCTTGTCCGGTATAACCCGTTTGGCTCCAATGGCAAAACCCGAAGCCCACGGAGTCGAGGTGCTTAACAATATTTCCTATGGAGAGCCCGGCGCAGAACATCATCTACTGGATGTGTATCGGCCCATGCGGCGGAGCGGCCCTTTGCCGGTGGTGCTTTATATCCACGGCGGCGGTTTCCGCATCCTGTCCAAAGACACTCATTGGATAATGGGCTTGTTGTATGCCCGGCGGGGCTATCTTGTGTTTAATATCAACTACAGACTCGCCCCCCAACATCCCTTCCCTGAAGGGCTCAAGGATTGTTGCAAAGCCTATAACTGGGTGGTCAGGAACGCAGCCCGTTTCGGCGGCTCTTTGGACCAAGGTTGGATACTGGCTGGAGAGTCAGCCGGGGCCAATCTGGCGACAACTCTCGCCATAGCCGGCTGCGCACCACGGGAAGAAGTGTGGGCGAGAGAAGTGTTCGAGACAAACCGGCCGCCAAATGCCGTCATTGCAGCATGCGGGATGCTTCAGGTCACGGATCCAGAGCGTTTTTACAGGAGCCGGAAGCTTCCGCGGTGGGTCGCTGATCGCTTGGAAGAGGTCTCATTTTCTTATTTAAAGAATCATGCAAGTGACACCCGTCTTCCTAAAAGCTCTCAAAACAACTTGAATAAAAGCTCTCAAAACAACTCTGAGAATAAGACCTTGGAGTTGGCTGATCCGCTGGTGATTC
>JAABSF010000475.1 GCA_011390535.1 Deltaproteobacteria bacterium
ATTTAACACGGAATACCCGGAACAAGTAGTGCGCTTTAGTTCGCATAAGCTTGTGTTGGTTCGGATAGATTCACGGATAAATCCGTATCAGTTCGCGTTAGTTATAACGGCCAATCATTAAGATTGTTCCCTTGTTTTTGCATGGTTGCGAGGATGTGGGTTTGAAGCTGGTTTGAGGAAGCTTTTTTAGACGATGTTGAAAGGGATTGTCGAGAGTCGAAAGTTTATTCAAATGCAGAAATTGGTATGATTTTTTTTGATTGATTGAATGGTGGCAAAACGGGAAAAATGGATTGTGTCAATTTGTTTTTTGTTGGATGATTTGGATGGGTAATCCCAGGGCTAATCCATGAGCTGTTGAGGAATTGATGGGAGAATGGAGATTTCTATCCTCCTGTTTTGGCTCTTTCCTTCTTTTGTTTCGTTTTGTGCCACAGGCTGATATTGGGAAAACCCTGCTGCGCTGAGGTTCTTAGGGGAGACGCCTTGTTTTTGGAGAAACCGGACCACTTTTACCGCTCTGGCCGCGGAGAGATCCCAGTTGCTCTTATAACGACGGCTACGAATCGGTTCATCGTCTGTGTGACCGGCTACTTGGAAATGCTTATCGTTAATATCTTTGAGGACCTTAGCTATCTCCGCCAGCGCCGCACGACCTGCTCTTTTCAGTTTTACGCGTCCGGAGTCGAATAAAACGGCTGAGGTCAGCTTCAGCACCATTCTGCCGTGGATGATCTCTATGGAGAGCTTGCCGGCATCGATGAGCTTACGGAACCTCGCAGTCAAGTCTTTGAGCATTTTAGCTCTCTCTTCCGCCGCTTTTCTGGCTTTTGCAAGTTCTTCCAGTTCTTTTTGAGTTGCTTCGAGCTTGGTGCGGAAGCGGTTTCTCATGCGGGCGGAATCGCCCTTGATGTCGTCGAGTTGCTCGTTTAATGCTTGTATTTGACCATCTAGTGTCGAAATTTTGTTTTCAAGTTCCTTGTTTTTCTCATTTGCCGTGTCTAAGCGCTTTTTAAGTTGCTCTGCCAGCTCCACCTGAGCGTCATACTTAGCTTGTTTCACACCACAGCCGCCCGCAATAATGGCGGCAAGCAATATGAATAGTCCTGTTTTTTTCATCTTATGGCTCCTCTTCTTTTTGTTACAGTACTCGGTTTCTGTATTTGTTTTCTATTCGGTCTTTTTTCTTCTTTTCGGGGATAAATCAACCCCTCCTCAGATTCAGCTAGGTTACCTTCGGTGCTGATAATTGCAACGATTAAGTCAACTGAAGTCTTTACCGTTCCCATTCCGGTTTTCGGCGTCCTTGGTGTTGGATAACGAAGTGCAAGTCTTTGGGGGCCATGCCTTTCGGCATTTCTTTCTCTAAGTTATCAAGGAGGTTCTGTTTCGCAAAATGCAACTCCTGACACCAGACTGAATCAGAAACCTCAACAACTAGGGTATGACCGCGAAACTCGTGAGGGTTGCTGAAACGGCAGCCTGCGTCCCCACATATTCGATTCCACGCAAGGCGTGCTTGATATAGTCGGAAAGGCTCTTCCATGTTCCTTTTCTGCAACAAGTCCTGAAGTACAGTGGAGACATGACGGTGTTTTTTTGAGCGATCCCAGTCTTTTTTCTTTTTTTTTCGTGATTTCATGCCTTCACTCTCAGCCTCTTCGCTTCTCAGCCAGTCATCCATAAATACATACATTTATTCATTCAGACAATCAGCTTCTCTCCTCGGAGTGCAACTGAGTGCACCTGTATGCGCTGCGCCTATCCTATTGAGTGCGTCTGTACGCGCTGCGCCTATCCTATTGAGTGCGTCCGTACACGCTTATACATGTTGAGACTCTAGTGCTCCTTTTTCAGTCATCACCCTCGGCCTTGAGAATAGCACTATAAAGCGCCCTGTATGCAGGATCCATCGGCTTTTTCTTTAACGCAACTTTGGCATGAACTCCCGCTTTTCTAAGGAGCCCGTTTTCTGCAAGGATGCGGGCTAATAGTGCGTGTGCTTTTGACCAGGTGGGCCTTCTGTTCATGACCTTCTTTAAGAGTTCGCTCATTATTGGGTTGGAGATCCCATAGTCAAGCATGATCCGCACGCTCTTCATGCAAACATCGGGATCCCAGCCGGCATGGTACTTTACTCTGCGTGACTGAAGCTGTGCGAGCTCCTTCATGTCTTCTTTTTGTGCGGCTGCTGCCAAAAGGGCGTGTCCCCATGCAAGCGGACAACGCTTATCGGCAAGAATCCCATGTATGGTTTTGTTGGCTTTGGAAAAAAGCTTACCGCGTAAATATATCTCGGCTGCCTCGGATCTTGCTTCGCATCCTATTGTGGGGTCTGAAAATGCTGCGGAAAGCTCTACCACCGATTGTTCCAGATTTCCAAGTGCTGCCAACGCCAAACCCACAGCTCTTCGAGCGCGGAGGCTCCTGTTTTGGTTATATGCTTCTCTTGCAGCGGCCAGAGCTTTTTTCCAATTGCCGTGTCGTCTCTCTAAAAACGCCTCCGCCAGTTTCATGTCTTCTGTTTTTGCCACCGCTCCACTGTTAGAGATTTGTTGCCTTGCAGCTCCCAGATTGCCTTGTTCCACCAACCCTGAGACTAACATGGCCCATGCTGCTACCGACCCCATTTTTGCACCCTTCATGAGAGCGGTGTGGGCTTTTTGCCAACGTTCCATGTCCAGTAAGGCACGTCCCTGATGAAACCTCAGTGAACTCTCAACCTCTGCCTTGCCATCTCCCATTCGCTCAACAAACCTGTCTGCGGCCTTGAATCTCCGGAGCATCACCAGCCGCTCTACAGTTGATGTGGGTTTTTCCGGGCCTGAAAAACCTGTGTCTCGGAATAATCGGCTGTGTCGACGGAGATATCCGGTTAGAGCAATCAAGTCCAACCGGTGCCAGACAGGGTGACGATACCAGCGCCCCTCCACTAACTTATCGTGATTGGTGAGAATAAATGTCTGTGCCCGCCTGAGAAGACTTCCTCTGACCTGGGGGCCTCGTGAAAAAAATGCCAGCCTTGCCTGATGGGATGCCCGACGTATAAAGTAAAGGCATAGAGGGGGAGCCTTATCCGGGTTTCCTATCCATATCATGTTGGCCATGTTTTCATAAAAACCGAACATTTCGGCGTGTGCTCTTTTTCTCGCGCCCCAACCGGCTTTTTCCGAACTCAATGTTTTGGCTGCTTCAACAGCT
>JAABSF010000476.1 GCA_011390535.1 Deltaproteobacteria bacterium
GTAGATTTTTTTGAGAATGCTGTTTCATGGGTGTATGAACACTTTTCTTTGACGCATGGTCACTCGATCTGTCGTCATGTCGATGATTTCTACTTGGAGCAAAACGGTTCCCCTGGTTTTGTTTATACCGGGTACTCTCCAGACCGATTGGAGGCGAAGCCTCAAGGGCAAGAAGGTGAGCCGACGTTTAATACGTGCCACTCCTTTATCTTGGTGAATCAATTCTCCATTTGTGTTTCTAAGGTTTATGTTCATCACAAGATCCAGCTCAACTGATGGGACAGGATCTTTTTTCTCAAGGACGAAGCCGCCTACCACACTGCTCACAAGGATCTCTTTGCCCGCTTTGATACGATTTTTCAAAACTCGTCCTGTTCTTTCTTTTGTCCTCAGCTCGAGCTCTGTCATTGCAAACTGTTGAAGAGGGGGGATCTTCTTTCCTGCAACGTTGAAAGGAATTGAACGGATAACTTCCTTGTTTTGTGTATTGTCCCGCAGCTTGATATGGACTCTAAACTCTCCCGGCGGGATGAACTCGGGGATTCTAAGCGGCACGGCATATCTTCGAATTGGTAGAGAGGTTTCTCCGCTTGTGTCCTGTTTTCCATCTTTGTGTGTTTGTGGGACATCTCTACTGAAAGGTTTATTTGATGTATTTTTTTTTGTGTTTTCGCTCTTGTAAACGATTGCATTTCTTTTCATGAGATAAACTCCGCCAGGGCCCTCCAGCGCGATATCTCCTGAAAGGTCTGCGGGAAGGGCATATCCTCCTGCATAGAATTTTATGGTCATCCATTCATTTCTGTAAAATGCATCCCTGTAAACACCTCCTCTGTCTTCTATCCTGAGACCATAAACGCCGAACTTAGGCGCAGTAAGTTTCAACTCTCGGCTCATTTGAGCTTGGGCACCCGATGTCCGGTCCACTAAAGTCAGGTGCAGCTCATATTCTCCTTCCTTGAGAGTGGACTCAGCCCCCAGGTCTCCAGGCAATGGTATGTCGGCGTGCAGAGGTAAAAACGCAGGTTTGAAGGGCAGGGTTGTCTCGGCGAGTGTTGTATCTTTTGAAAGCAGAATATTCTTATCTTTGTCTTTCAGGACGATTTTAAGAATGAGATGGATTTTCCAGCGGGGTCTTCCCTGTTCGGCGGTCGGGTGTTCATCTTTTGTGTCGAAACCCTTTACAATGGTGTGTATGGTGAGGTTTCCTCCGACCGGCAAATCCTCTTTTGCAGGAATTTTTAATGAATGAATTTCCAGTTTTTTGGAGGCTGTAAACGATTTTCCTCTCACCACAAAAGGTAATTTAATACTGCCTTGTCTTTTTGTTCCGGCCTCTCGTATTTTCACCTCCATAATGTAATCTCCGGTGGCGGCTGCGACAGAGAGGACAAGGTCTACTTCCACGCGGGCTCTGCTGGTTGATTTTCCTTGCGGTACAAACGAGTCAATGGCTTTTTCGGGGCCTTTACGAAGAATCACTTCCCCTGTTTTTTTCTGCACCTTTATATCTGAAATGAGCTGCAACCGATTATTCGGCGCTTTGAAGCCGGAGACCTCAAAAGCGCAGAGGATTCTATCTCCGCGGGAGAAAACTGATTTTGGCCTTGGCTCCCCTGGGGAGGTCAGCACCCCTTCTTGGATTTTAAGTTTGTTTTGTTCGGCGCTTTTGTCGTCATTCGTTTTTCTTGTTTCGATTTCATCATTTTTTTGTTTTTTCTTATCTCGACATCCAAGGCCGGGTATTACCAAAAAAACAGCCAACAACACTGCAGCCACTGAAGATCCTGAAACAGAAAGTGATGAATGGATTTTCCGCCATAACCTTAAGGGTGGTTTAAGAAGAGGTGATGTCATCGCAATACCTTGTATAGAGTACCCGAGAGAAAAATATGATGGACTATTTGATGGTTTGAATGAAACAAAAGCAGTTGACCTCTTTGTTGTGGTTGCGAGATTGGCCATTGGTGGTTCAGGGGGCTGATTTCAAAGAAGCGACAAAGTAAAGTGTTAAGTGCATTCTATGGTGCCTTCTCCTGAGCTTTGGTAAGGAGGTATGCTTACCTTTATGCGCTCCACCTTCCAGATGTCTTCTGCATATTCACTGATTGTCCGATCTGATGAAAATTTTCCCATGTTTGCGATGTTGATCAAAGCCATCCGGTTCCATTTTTGTTTGTCGAGATAAGCTTCATCAACACGATTTTGACAATCGATATAAGAGCGGAAATCAGCTAAAATACGATAGGTGTCATCATAAAGGAGGTGGTCGACGATAGGTTTGAACAGGCTGGGATCTTCAGGGGAGAAGAAACCCGAAGCTAATAGATCCAGTGTTTCTCTCAACAGGTCATCTGTCTCATAATAGTGGCGAGGGCTGTAACCCTGAATCCGGGTCGTCTCGACCTCTTCAGTGGTTAAACCGAACAGAAAGAAATTTTCATCTCCCACCGCCTCGCGGATCTCGATGTTCGCCCCGTCAAGCGTCCCAATGGTCAGCGCTCCGTTGAGGGATAGCTTCATGTTACCGGTGCCGGATGCCTCCATCCCTGCGGTTGAAATCTGCTCCGAGAGATCGCACGCCGGGATCATTCTTTCAGCCAGCGAAACCCTGTAGTTTGGGAGGAATCGAACTGTTATCCCATCTATTTCCGGATCATCATCCAATATGTCGGCGACACTGTTGATTAGTTTAATGATTCTCTTGGCCATGAAATAACCGGGGGCCGCCTTTGCTCCGAACATGTAGGTTCTGGGGACGCGGACAGTGTTGGATGTGTCCTTGGCTTGAATATAGCGCGCCATGACGGCCAGGATATTCAGCAGTTGCCGCTTATACTCGTGCAGTCTCTTGATCTGCATATCGAATAGAGTTGTCGGATCTGTCTTCATGCCAAGGAATTTCTCCATGTGTTGGGCCAGATCTTTTTTGTTGCTCCCCTTTATTTCTCCAATTTTTTCTAAAACACCGGGGTCATCCTTGTATTGCTCAAGGCTCTTCAGGCGGTGGAGATTGCGTTCCCATCCTTTCCCGATAACTTCGTGAAGAAAGGCCGCCAGGCGGGGGTTGCACTGAAGCAGCCACCTTCGGGGGGTAATTCCGTTTGTTTTGTTCCGGATAAGATCAGGTCTCCAGTTATGGAAATCTCGAAACACTTTGGCCTTGATGATTTCCGTGTGCAAAGCGGCCAC
>JAABSF010000477.1 GCA_011390535.1 Deltaproteobacteria bacterium
GATCGTCGGGATGGAGACGGTTGTTGATGGAGCCATCTCTTGTTTGCTGGCTGATGGACATGCTCTGTTGGAAGGTGTCCCGGGGTTGGGGAAGACAATGTTGGTGCGCACCTTGGCGGAGGCTCTGAGCTTGGATTTTGCCCGGATTCAGTTTACGCCTGACTTGATGCCGGCCGACATAGTCGGGACCAACGTCATCCAAGAAGGAGAGGGTGGCAAGCATTTCGAGTTTCAGAAAGGGCCGGTGTTTTGCAACATTTTATTGGCGGATGAGATCAACAGGGCTACTCCAAAGACTCAGTCGGCTTTGCTGGAGGCTATGCAGGAAAAAAGCGTCACTGTAGCTAATAAGACCTATCGCCTTCCTCCACCCTTTTTGGTTTTGGCTACGCAGAATCCTTTGGAGATGGAAGGTACTTATCCTTTGCCGGAAGCACAGCTTGACCGTTTTCTATTTAAACTGAATGTTTCGTTTCCGTCCCGCCGGCAGCTTCATGATATAATGGATCGGACCACCCAGTCGACATCGCCTGAGGTCACCCCGGCCCTGGATCAGGAGAGTATACTGGAGATGAGGATGCTTGTCCGACGTGTCCCCGTGTCCCGCCATGTTCAAGACTATGTGATTCGGATTCTGGAGGCCACGCACCCGGATAGTCCGGAGGCGCTTCCGGTTACAAAGAAGTATGTTCGGTACGGTGGTAGTCCGCGTGGAGCCCAGGCTATGATGTTGGGGGCCAAAATCAACGCTTTGTTGGATGGACGCTATGCAGCGTCGTGTGAAGATGTAAGGACGGTTGCGTCGCCGGCGCTTCGACACCGCATTATTTTGAACTTCGAGGGTGAAGCTGAAGGTGTGAATAACGATGACATCATAGGAGAGATCCTCTCAGAGCTGCCGGAACAGAAGATTTAAGCACTGGAGCTCGGCGCTTTAGAGCTGATTCGAAATTAATCCGAAAAAGCTTTGGTGTTGTTGGTTTCCTGTTTTGAGCTCTCAGGTTCCCGTAACTGAGCGTGAAGTTGTTTGCGGTTTTTTTTCACTCGGAGGTTCATGTGGCACGACGTGCCGAAAAGAAGAAACAGCTTACAATCGATGATTGGGTCACCCGCGTCTACGGACAGGGAGCCGAGTTGTTTGATAGAGCCTTTCTGACCGAAGTCGAAAAGCTCTATCTTGTCTCTAAAAAGGTTTTCGCGGGAAAGCTTCGCGCGGAGCGTCGCACCAAGAAGATGGGGAGCGGCGTTGAGTTTGCAGAGCACCGGGACTATACTCTGGGAGATGATTTCAGATACATCGACTGGAATCTGTATGGGCGACTGGATAAACTGTTGCTGCGCCTCTTTGAAGAAGAAGAAGACCTTCATATATACATACTGGTTGATATAAGCGCTTCCATGACATTGGGGAAAATTCCGAAGTTTTTCTATGCCCTCAAGTTGGCTGCCGCTTTAGCTTATGTAGGGTTGTCTAATCTCGACAGAGTGGCGATTGTGCCTTTTGCCGATAAGATGCTGGGGTGGCTGCCGCCCAACAGGGGAAAAAGCCGGATTTTCAAGATCTTTGATTTTCTGAAAGGTCAGGTGCCGGGCGGGTTGACTGATCTGGAGCGGTCTCTTAAGGGTTTTGTGGCACAAAGCTCGCGGAGAGGTTTGGCGGTGGTGATATCCGATTTTTACGATCCCGAGGGTTACACTGCGGGGATCAATTTTCTGAAATTTCATCGTTACGAGTCTTATATCATTCAGGTTTATGATAAACATGAGGCTAGACCGGACTTAATGGGAGACCTGCATCTCATTGACTGTGAAACAGGAGAAGAACGGCAGGTCACTGTCAGCCCCGGATTGCTCAGGAAATACGCTGCAGAGCATCGGCGTTATCGTAAAGAGCTGACGGAGTTTTGTACAAGCGCTGCCATGCCTTTTTTCAGTACACACACCGAGCTTCCCTTTCAGGAGTTGGTGTTACAGATTTTTCGAATGGGAGGTTTTGTCAAGTGAACCCGGCTCCGCTCACTCGGTTAGAGATGTGCCGCCCTTCAGTCTCATCAATGATCGGCTATGGTACGCCTTTGTTTTTTTCCGGGACGAAGGAGTAGTAATGGGTTTTTTCGGTGACCTTACTCCCACTGGCCCGTTTCCCATGTCCACCTTGCTAAAGGTTGGCGGAGCGGCTTTGGCTGCTTTGTTGTTGCTCTACATTTTGAAGCTGCGGCTCCGGGCTGTTCAAGTCCCCTTTTCCAAGCTATGGAGCCGGGCGCTGAAGGACACAAAGAGTTCGAGTTTTTGGAGGCGGTTAAAAAGGATCCTGTCTCTTCTCGTGCAGGTGCTTTTAGTCTTTCTTTTGCTCACCTCGGTGACTGATCCGCGATCCAAGGCGGAGCTTGAGCGGGGACGACATTTTTTGATCTTGGTGGATGCTTCAGCTTCAATGCAAGCGGTTGACGGAGAGATTGAAGGGCGAGGCAAGGGCCCGTTTACCCGCATGGAAGAGGCCAAGTTGAAGCTCATGGAGCTCTTGGCTACCAAACGCCGGCGCGACAAGATCATGATTGTGCGTATGGACAGCCAGGTCACGCCGCTGAACACTTGGCAGGATGATCTGGAGGCCTTAAAACGGGTAGCCGGAAAGATTCAGCCTTCCGACACCCCTGCGGATATTGGAAGGGCGCTCCGATTTGCGGTGGACACCTTGCGACCGGTGAGGGATCCGCACCTTGTAATCGTTGGAGACGGGGGCTACAGGCCCGAAGCTCTTCGAACAGTACACTGGGGCACCACTCCTCCACCTGATTTGCTGGATCAGGAACTGGTTTCAAGGGGCGATGTTCCCCAGGCGGCGGGCGGTGGTGGTAAGGAAGCCGGTGATGGAGGAGAACCCAAAGACGAAGAGAAGTCAGAGAGTGATAAAAAAGAAAAAGATGAATCCGGCGACCCCTCTTCAGACGATGTCTCTGCCGACAAAGAGAAGAGCGGTGATGCCGAGAGACCGGCGGACGCAGCTTCCGCCGAATCGGCTCGTGAAGATTTAAAAGATCGCAGAGGACGTGAAGGCAGTGATGAAGAGAGCGCTCCAAAGAAAAAGAAGGCACCTCGCCCTCCATCAATAGGAGGTGGAGCATATCTGGACCCGATCGCCATGGGGGACATAAAGGTTTCGTCTCTATTGGTGGGCAAAGCTCAGG
>JAABSF010000478.1 GCA_011390535.1 Deltaproteobacteria bacterium
CAGCACGCTTTCGATCTTGGCCAGAGCACTGGTAGCACCAGCTTCTAATTCGCCATCCGACCAACTACCCACCATCTGTGCCCCCAACTTGAGAGCCTCTAATTCTTCGAGATTGAACATCAGGGGCGGCAGGTCATAGTGCCTGGAAAGCATGTAACCAACACCAGCTTCACCATCTATAGGAACGCCTGAGGCCAGCAAGTCAGCTATGTCACGATAGATAGTTCGCTGTGAGACTTCCAGCTTTTCAGCCAATTGTTCGGCGGTCAGGCATCGACGCCGCCGCAAAAACTGAATGATTTGAAACAACCGATCGGCTCTACGCATAGATTCCTACCCGGGCTTTGGCCTCTGTTTTGCGTCTTCAGCTCTTAATGTACTGGGCGAATTCGGGTGCCGGCGGGATCGGCTGATGAATGTAAAGATAAGTACCTACCGGGTCTTGTAGAGTAAAAGCCCGATCACCCCAAGGCCGGTCTTCAGGCTCAGTGAGCTCTGAGGGGTTTTGGGAGTGCAATCTATCATACTCACCATCAACGTCTGCGACTTGTAGGCCAAAGGTCATTCCTTGGCCCTGAAATGTAGGTTGATCCTCGCATTCCGGCAGCATAAAACCCAATTCGGGTCCTTCTTCTCCTGGGAGACGGATCCCAAGGTAACCATACCCCTCGAAGGTGATTTGGCAATTGAACCGAGTGGTATAGAACTCTTTCACTTCAGCGAGTTTGCGGGTCGTCACGATTGGAATTACGCGAGTGTATTTCATAATCTTCTCCTCTGTGGTTGCTCTGCACTAGCAGAATCTGGATCAAAATGCCCCGCTGGGCAGTACAGGGAGGAGCATAACCCCTGCCTCCTGACAACGTCCTGTCAGGAGAGGATAGGAAACACAAAAGCACTTTACAAGAGAATAGGCGCAAACAAAGAAATGAACAGGACGACAGAGGAAAGCGAACGGGGAGGAAATGGTCCGGTGGAAGCCGAAACAGAAGAGAGTTGGAGGGATAAGGAGAGAAACGGCGCATACGACGACCTCACGCAAAATGCCGACAGGGATAAACAGGGATAAACAGGGATAAAACAGGACAGTATAAAACTGTTTAAGGACAGACTGACTGTATTATAGAGTCTTCGGGAGTCACGTTTTGACTGAGCCGGAACACTTAAAAGCCGTTTCCGGAACCATGATTCGTTGAGCAAAAGCCTTCTTGAACCGATCTTGTTAATCCATTATACTGATGATGTGCAAACAATATGAATACGTTATTTGTACTGATGATGTGCAAACAATATGAATACGTTATTCAGGGCTCGAACATTCAGGGTATGCACATTATGGGAGGTGACCGATGAAACTACGGGAAATACAGGGGGCATTGAGTGCATGTTTATTTGCTGCAATGAGTTTTGTCTTGGTAAGCTTTGTCGACGTGAGCTTTTATGGAACAAGTTGCGCTGATGGGTCTTTTTCAGGTTTACGTTCAGCAAAAATACGTCTCACACCTCCCGAAGCACATGCAGACATCCCATATGGCTCCATGACGGCGGAAAGATCCGGTTCCAAGGTCCGGCTGGATTTGAGCTGGACATATAAAAGCTATCACATGATCCTGGATTGCGATGTGAGCATCAAGCGAACAAACGAAGAAACCGAAAATGAAACCATCGTTTTTTCGGGTGACTTGGGAGAAGAAAGCTTTAGCTGCTATTGCAGCCGCTCTTTTGATTGGGAAGAAGGGGATGAAAACGCCGAAGGCCGGGATTGCACACCTGAAACCGGCGATTATCATGACACATGCCCGCTACATCACCTTTGTCATTGCAACAGGGTGTGTAAGCCTTTCTATGACTCACCCTGCAATGGGGATTATGAATACCTTGCATACCCAGTGCCTTTTATGGACGACCCGCCGCTCGGAACACATTTGTGGCCCGGCGTTGCATCGATTGAGGTGGACTGGATGGGAGAATGTGCAAGTTCCTGCTTTGGCGGAGAGGAGGGAGAATACGACGAAGACGGTGGGGGATGTTCCTGTAGCTGGGTTGATAGCCGTGAGCATTTCTTCATGTTCATTTTTCTGGCCTTTGCGTTTTTTATTCCGATAATCCTGAAACGAAAGATGTATCGCAAGAAAACAGAATAGGGCATCTCTCGAAAAAAAATTAAACTTTTTCGGAAAATGGTTAGCCTATTCGGAAAATGGATAAGCTGTCCGGAAAATGAACTCAATATCACCTGAAAAATGAACTCAATATCACCTGAAACAAAATGAGCACTCCTGGAAATATCCCGTTATGAACTGGCCCCTTGCTTTTATTTTAACCATCGCACTTGAAACCGCAGTGCTCTTTCTTTTCTTTAGTAAAGACACAGCTCTTTCCCGAATACTCATTGCGGGTGTTTTGGCGAACGCGGTGACTCACCCTTTCGTCTGGTTTCTCTTTCCCCGGCTCGCGACTAGTTATGGATCCTATATACTAATGGCGGAAATGTTCGCCTTCTTTGTCGAGGTTCCCATCATTTACCTTACAATCCGTCCAAAACCATGGTACATGAGCATCGCAGCATCCGCCGCAGCGAACGGGGTATCCTACGGCGTCGGAATGATCCTGTACATATACATCTTATAAAGTTAGGAGGTTTGTGTGAAAACCTATAATGTTGTAATTGTTGGAACCGGACAAGCAACGGGGACTATTCTTCCAAAACTGCTGAAAGAGGGTAAGAGGGTTGCCGTAGTGGAGGAAGATCGTGTTGGGGGATCTTGTGTCAATTGGGGGTGCACGCCCACCAAAACCTTGGTGGCATCCGCCCGGGCGGCGTACATGGTGCAACGTGCTCAGGAGTTTGGGATAGGTACAGCCCCGGGTGAGACGGATTTCTCACGTGTCATGGAGAGGGTGAACAACATACGCGACAAAGGGAGCAAAGGTTTCCGGGCCTGGCTGGAGGATGTCACGGATTTTTATCCTGGTCACGGCAGCTTTGTTGACGCCCATACTTTAAGAGTTACGAAAGGCGACGAACAAGATACCCAGATACGCGGAGAGACAATTATCATCCATACCGGAGCCAAGGCTCGGACGCCGCACGTTCCTGGTATCGAATCTGCTCCGTGGCTGGATAACAAAGGGATCCTCGCCTTGAAAGAGCTGCCCGAACATCTCCTGGTTGTAGGCGGC
>JAABSF010000479.1 GCA_011390535.1 Deltaproteobacteria bacterium
CGAGTCTTGGCTGTCCATGTTGTTTCGTTTTCCAGTCGTTTCATAAAACGGACTGCGTTATTGGGGTCGGCGGCTCTACCCATGGCGTCGGCGGCTTCGAGACGGATGGTTTGATTGATGGATGAAAGAAAAGGCTCTATTGCTTTTTCAGCTTTCGGATCACCTATGAGTCCCAAAGCCCGCAATGATGCCGCTTGCAAGCTTACGCTCTCGTTGTTTAAAAAACCGATGATTTTTGGAACTGCCTCCTTTGCCTTGAGACGGCCCAAAATCCGGACTATTCGTGTGCGCAGCGTGACGTTGTCTGTTGACAGTTTTTTGATCATCGGCGCCGTGGCTCTTTCGTCGATCAGCGGTTCCAACGCGGTGAGGATTTTGAGCTTAAGTTCATCTGATTTTGTTTTGTTAAAATACTTCATCAAGGGTATCAGGGCCGAAGAGTCGCTACATGTTGCGAGGGCTTCAATAATCAATGAGTCGTCTACGCGTTGCCGACCCAGATCAGCAATTAGTACTTTCGATGCACGTTGATCGCCGATAGAAATCAGAATAGATACAATGGCTCTTGCCTCGGCAGGCTGTATGTTGGTCTGTTTTAATCGACTGATCAATGATGGGACAGCCGTTTTGCCCAAAATCTTTATGTTTGCCCTTGCGATAGAGCGTTTCTGAGGATTGACCAGCGTTTTCACTAGCGCCTCAGCGGCTTCTTTAGTTCCTATTTGCGCCAATGCTGCGGCTGAAGCACGTTGAACGGCGATGGAGGAGCTGTTGTTTAAAAGCCCAATCAGAGCGGGGACGCCTTCAATATAAGCAAGATTTCCCAGTGCTCTTGCCGCCGCCTGACGGATTTCCTCAGCGGGATCTTTGAGCGCTCTAAGCACTGTAGGTGTTGAGCGGGGATCGCCAAGTTTCCCAAGTGTTTCAATCACCATTTTTCGTACTTTGGTTGCCGGATCGTTTAATTTTCCCATGAGGGATATGACGGTTCTGGTATGTGGAATCGCTTCAAGTGCTTTTACCGCTGCTATACGGACTTTCACTGATTCGTCATCCAGCTTTGCGGTTATGGCGGTAAGTGCTTCTTTTGCTTCCATCCTGCCCAGCGCTTCTAACGCGGCGATCCGAACCTCCGGTTCAAAGTCGCGTAGCGCTCTTGTAATTGGAATTATCGCTTGTTTGTTCTTAGTGCGGCTCAAAAGCTTAATTGCCGCCACTCGGTGTGATGTTTCAAAATCATTCAACCAAAAAACGAGCTCTTTAACCACTCTCTTGGAGCCTTTATTCACCAGTATATCGACAGCGTTTTTTCTTACACTCCAATCCTTGTCATTGATAACCTTCAGTAACGGACCCTCAAGTTTCTTAAGCGGATATTCTTCCAGAAGCTTTAATGCCTCCAGTTTTTTTTCGCTGGATTCGTCCGACAATGAATTCACCAGGGTTTTAAATCTCCCTGGCCATTCAAAGAGAGAGGCTTTTTCGTATTCTTTGTCTGTATCGGCATGTCCGCCGTTACTCCACAGAGAAAAGCATAACACGAACAAAACTGATATCGCAGAAGCTCGATTCACAATCATTCCGGTTCCTCGTTAACTATCGCCGGTACTTTTTTAACCCTTGCCGACGGCACAATCTTTGGGTCGGTATTCAACCCCGTAAACTCAATAGTCCATTTTACTACTCTTTCGGCGAGAGCAAAACAACTTCGTCTTCACCATTTTTCCCATCGTCACCGTTTTCCCCATCGTCACCGTTTTCCCCACCGTCACCGTTTTCCCCACCGTCACCGTTTTCCCCATCGTCACCGTTTTCCCCATCGTCACCGTTTTCCCCATCTTCACTATTTGTATCACTTTGTTCCTCGGTTTGAAGGAATGTTTGCGAATCATCAATCGTGTCGGCTTCAACTTCGTCATCAGCTTCAAGTTCTTCTTCAACAGCCAAAGGAACATCCACGTTGTCGCTGCTTTCTTCTTTACCGATTCTGTGGTTGTCATTTATCGGGGCTGGTTTTTTGGCTGATTTGGAGCTGTCTTGACTGCTCTGTTTTTGCCAGGGGTACTCAGGGCGGATATGAAACTGGCTCTGAAGCATCTGGACGAGTGTCTCGGCAATTATTGTCAAATCTTTCATGGTAATACCCGATTCGTCCAACTGCCGTTTTTGGATTTTTTCAAATATAATCCGTCGCACTAAATCTTTTAGTCTTTCCGGTTTGGGGGCGGAGAGAGAACGGGATGCTGCTTCCAATGAATCCACTATAGCCAGAATGCCTGTTTCTTTTGTCCTGGGTCTCATTCCGGGATAACGGAAGTCGTTCTGAGTGAAGCCTTCCGGATTGCCGGTTTCCATATTCTTATGCCAGAAATACTCTAAAACCGTGTCGCCGTGGTGCATGTGGATAAAGTCAATGATTCTTTCAGGGAGCCCTGCCTCTCTGGCCATCCGAACACCTTCCGGTACATGAGCGATGATGGCATCAGCTGATGTTTCGGGCGACAATTTCTCGTGGGGTGACGTTTGTTCTGTTATGTTTTCCGCGAAATACTCCGGTTGTTTTGATTTGCCGATGTCATGGTACAGGGCTCCTACACGAGAGAGCAGAGCGTCCGCTTTTATCGCGTTGGCGACCTGTTCGGCCATGTTAGCCATTGCAAGAGAATGTTGCCATGTTCCGGGAGATTTGATGGCGACTCTTTTGAGCAATGGGTTGGAAAAATCGGCGAGCTTCTGGAGTTTGACTCTCGGGACGACGGCCAAGAGTCTGTTGGATAACATGGCTCCGGGTGAAGACATGAAGCCCATCACGACGCATGAGCCTACAATGGCTGTGAGGTGAGAACTCATTATGGTTTCTGTATCTGCAGGAGGCAGTTTGCCCATTGTGATAAATCTATAGGAGGTATAGAAAACAGCGCCTGTAAGAGCGACCCACACCCACAAAGAAATCGAATAAAAGAAGCTTTTGCGCCCCGGGTGCGCCAGAAAAGACAAAACCACCACCTGCGCGCTCATCGTTGAAGCCATCACGGGGTCGTGGCGATTTGTGAATGCCGCCACGAGTACACACGCCAGCCCCGCAAACAACCCGCAGGAACTATCGATGGAGGATGCGAATACATACGCCACAAGTGGTAACGGTAGCCACAGAGCCGGTAATGGTGTGAGATAAAGAA
>JAABSF010000480.1 GCA_011390535.1 Deltaproteobacteria bacterium
CGATGTCAAAGCGCCAATAGCTCAACTGGATAGAGCACCGGTCTACGGAACCGGGGGTTGGGAGTTCGACTCTCTCTTGGCGCATAAAAAACCAAAAGCCTTACACCTTCTTTAAGCGAGCGGACATATGGCCCGTTCCCCAAGCACGACCAAACGACATAAACTTCATATGCGAAGAGCTCTGTCGGCGGCGAAACTTGCAGGTTCCAAAGGTGAGGTCCCTGTAGGAGCCGTTATAATCGGGCCGCATAATGAATTCATCTGTGCGGCTCATAACAACCGTGAAGGCATGAACGATCCCACTGCTCATGCAGAAGTGATGGCGCTGAGAGAAGCCGCGCGGATAAACGGCGGGTGGTCTCTGGAAGGTCATACGGTTTATGTCACATTGGAACCGTGTCCCATGTGTGCCGGTGCCCTTGTGAACGCCAGGGTAAAACGTTTGGTTTTTGGCTGCAGAGATCCCAAATCGGGAGCGATACGCTCCATATACGCGATTGGAAATGATCCAAGATTGAATCATGAAATCGAAGTGGTAGAAGGAGTGATGAAAGAAGAGTGCTCAGATATTTTAAAAAGTTTTTTTCAAGATCTTCGGAATCACTTGACCTGAAGGCCACTCATGGCTAACAAATAGCAACTTGCGCACTGAACCGCAATTCGTCCTCATCGGATGACGCAAATAAAAAAGCGTTTTTCCGGGAGCACTATAAAGGAAGGCGAACAACGAAGATTCGCTGATACATGGAGAGATGGCCGAGTTGGTCGAAGGCGCCTGATTCGAAATCAGGTGTACCGTTTACGGTACCGGGGGTTCGAATCCCTCTCTCTCCGTTGATGTTTTGCGAAACAAAAAAAGTGAGCGGTTATAGGAAACCTCTTTAATGCGTCGGCCTAAAAAATAATCTGGCGCGTTAGAGTATTTTTTGTATAATCTGCGTTTTTTGAAAGGAGAGATGCCCGAGTGGCCGAAGGGGCGCGATTGGAAATCGTGTGTGTCGCAAGGCACCGAGGGTTCGAATCCCTCTCTCTCCGATTGCAAAAATGTGCAGCCTATGTAAAATAGGCGTTCATTATGGCCCCGAGTGACGGAAAACCTGTGAAACCCGCCAGGCCCGGAAGGGAGCAACGGTAGCAGGATGACCGGGTACTCGGGGCCACCCTATTTTAATTCAACAGCCCCATGGGGCGACTCCGCCGTTAATGGATTTTTGGGAGTGGTGCTTCAAGGGGTGTGGGTAGTGTGGCTGTGTCTTATCTCGTTTTAGCACGAAAATTCCGACCTCAGAAATTTGAAGAGATTATAGGGCAGGAGCATGTCACCAGGACGCTTCAAAACGCAATCTCTTCGGATCGAGCTCATCACGCGTTTCTATTCTGTGGAGCACGTGGGACAGGGAAAACCACAACCGCGAGGGTGTTGGCAAAAGCTCTCAACTGCGCGGAAGGTCCCACTCCAACCCCATGCAACGTATGCTCTTCATGTAAAGATATAACAGCCGGAAGCTCTGTAGACGTAATGGAAATTGACGGCGCATCACACACCGGAGTGGACGACATTCGCGAGCTGCGGGAAAATGTACGCTACGCACCTTCCAGAAGCAGGCGGAAAATCTATATTATCGATGAAGTTCACATGCTCTCTGTAAGTGCTTTTAACGCCCTTCTTAAGACACTGGAAGAGCCCCCGCCACATGTAACCTTTATGTTCGCCACCACGGAGCCTCATAAGATTCCCGCAACGATATTGTCTCGCTGCCAGCGATTTGATCTTCGCCGGGTGTCGCCCCCGGTTTTGAAGAAACACTTGGCCGGTATCCTGAAAGAAGAAGGTTTCGAGGCACATGATGACGGACTGGATCTGTTGGCTCTGGAATCGGGAGGTTCCGTTCGTGACTCTCTGAGCCTGATGGATCAAGTGATCGCATACGCAGGAACCCAGCCTATCGACCGTGAGCTGGTGGCCCGCGTTTTGGGGGTCACCGATCGTAGCACTTTGACAGCTCTCTCCGGCGCACTCATCAAAGGGGACACCGACACTGTCTTGTTGTTGATCAATGAGGTCTTTGAAGCCGGATGGGACCTTGTTCAGTTCGCCCGTTCACTAGTCGAGCATATAAGGGATTTAGCGGTGCTGGCCACGTGTAAAACCCCTGAAAGTTTTGTTGCGCTCGGTGATGAAGCACTTGATGTCTTGAAAAAGCAGGTCGCACAAACAGATGGGCAGCGGTTGCTGCAGTTTTTCGACGCCACAGCTCGGGCAGTCGATGAAACGGCGCGCTCTGAGTTTCCCAAAATGACTCTAGAGATGAATCTGCTCGAAATGACCCTCTCGGAACCATTGATTCCCATTGGAGATCTGACGGCAAAACTCGAGCGGATGGAAAACAGGCTCCTGAGGGGAGGCACTCCATCAGGAGGCAACCCAAGCACGGGCGGATCAAAAGGCGGCGCCGCATCCGGTTCCGGTGAGAGACGCACTCCTTCCGAAGGCTCATACCGCAAACAACATCAAAAGCAGCGCTCAATAGAACACACTTCACAGAAAACGTCACAACGGCGAAACGCAGAAAACCATACTCCACAGGAAAACTCACAACACGAGATGAGGCGAAGTCAAAACGAAGGCACCTCCAGTGGAAACGAAGAAATCTCGAATGGAAACAAAGAAATCACCGGTGGAAACAAAGAAATCACCGGTGGAAACAAAGAAATCACCGGTGGGGCGGAATGCGTTGTAAAAGGGAACCCACCACCCCCCGAATCTTCACCGCCAATCGACACCACAGGGATGCTTGAAAAATGGGAAACCATCGTCTCCATGGTAGGAAAAGAGAACAAATTCCTGGCCGCTACCCTATCATCCGTGCAGCTTGAGTCATTGGAATGGACAGAAAAACATGTTAAAGTAGGTCTTGTAGCCGAGACAGATGGCTTCGCTGCAGAGCAACTCCTGGACGGCGGCCTGTCTCAAGCTGGTTCATCAGCCGGTAGGGTTTTACGCACACCTGTAAAGATTACTCTACGAACCACCGACAAGTTGGAGATCCGAAAACATAGAACTCCTTATCCGGGGTTGTCGGGATCGAATAAAACGGAACAGAATGAAGGTAGCGCACCTTCCCCTCCCAGATCCCTACGAGATCGCAAAGATTTGATAGAAAAAAAGAGA
>JAABSF010000054.1 GCA_011390535.1 Deltaproteobacteria bacterium
TGGAGAGGAAATATGCTCATAGCGAACCGTCCCAAGGCAAGGTTTGTTATGAAGTTTTCCAGCAAAGAGAAGCTGTGTGTCCTTGGTGTCCGGCCGTGAAAGCCATGGAGGGAGGGGAGACGGTGAGCACGGTGGTGCCCTATCCTTCGGATAATGAACCGACTGGTTGGTTGGAGTTGTCGGCGTACCCTGTAAGATCAAAAGAGGGCGACATAATTGGTGCAATTGAGTATGTAAAAGATATAACTCAACAGGTAAAGGCAAGGAAAAATCTGGAGCTTTTGAACCGGGAATTGGATGATCGGGTGAGAGAGCGCACCTCGCGACTGGAGGCGGTAAACAGGGAGCTGAACTCTTTTGCTTATTCGGTCTCGCATGATCTCAGGGCTCCATTAAGGGCCGTCAATGGGTTCAGCCAGGCGCTTATGGAAGACTGTGGAGAAGAGCTCAGCGAGACGGCGCAACATTATTTGACCCGCATAAGGGAGGGAACGAGGCAGATGGCTCGTTTGATAGATGGATTGTTGGTTCTTTCCCGGCTCTCCAGGAGCGATTTGAACATCGAGAGAGTTGACCTCAGCCGGGAGGTTGACACAATTTTGGATGAGCTTTGTGTTGGGTTGGATGAGGAGTCGGTAGAGTTGATTGTGGAGCCGGCTGTGGAGGCGAAGTGTGATCGGCGACTTGTCCGGATACTTTTGCAGAATCTCATCAGCAATGCACTTAAATTTTCCCAACCCAAGGATAAGGTTCATGTGGAGTTCGGCGCTACCACGAAAGGTGGCGAGAAAGTTTATTTTGTAAAGGATAAGGGTGTGGGGTTTGATATGAAATATGTTGATAAACTGTTTGCTGCTTTCGGACGCCTCCACGGGGCTGCCGAGTTTCCCGGCAACGGTATAGGGTTGGCGACAGTGCAGCGTATCGTACATCGTCATGGCGGCAGAGTTTGGGCTCATGGTGAAGTGGGGAGCGGCGCTGTTTTCTTTTTTACGCTTGGAAGCGGGGGGTGAAAAATGACATCTGAGAGATTTTTTGGGGACACGATTTTGTTGGTTGAAGATAACCCTGATGATGAGGAGCTTATCTTGCGGAGTTTTCGCAAAGCTCATCTGGCCAATGATGTAGTGGTAGCCCGTGACGGAATAGAGGCACTTGACTATCTATTTTGCCGCGGAAAACACTTAGGTCGGGACCCTAAAGATTTGCCCCGGTTGGTTTTGCTGGACATCAAACTTCCCAAAATGAACGGCATGGATGTATTAAAGGAGATTCGAGCTAACCAAGAGACCAAGCTTCTGCCTGTTGTGATATTGACCTCTTCTGATGAGGAGCGGGATCTTCTCCAGTCTTACGAAAACGGAGCCAATGGTTTTGTGAACAAACCGGTGGGGTTTGAAGAGTTTAATGAGACAGTGAAGAGCTTGAGCCTTTATTGGCTCTTGGTAAACCGACCGCCGGGGAAGGCATCAGAGTGATTTTTGTTTTAAGAAAGAGTAGTTTTAAGAAAGAGTAATTTTAGGAAAGAGTAATACCGGATGCACAAAAGAATTAAAGTGCTGTTGGTGGAAGATGCTGCTCCTGATGCGGAGCTTATGATCAGGGCATTGGAAGGGTGGGGCTATGAGGTCGAATGGGCGAGGGTGACCACTTGTCATGAGGTTTACGATAAGCTGAGAGGTTCGAAGTGGGACTTGGTTTTGGCTGATTATCTGTTGCCCGGGTTTTCAGGTCTGGAGGCGTTGGAGGTGGTCAGAGATTTTGATCATGACATGCCTCTTATCATGGTCTCGGGAACAATCGGCGAAGATCAGGCGGTCGCGGCGATGCGGGCCGGGGCTAAAGATTATGTAATGAAAGACAACTTGAAACGGCTCGGGCCTGCTGTGGAGAGGGAGTTGAGTGAGGCGCGGGAACGGAGAGAGAGACACCACACGGAGATGGAGTTGGAAAACAGCCGCGAGAGATGGAGGGTGGCTTTTCAGACCAGCCCGGATTCAATCAGCATAAACAGGCTGAGTGACGGGCTATACGTAGACGTAAACGAGGGGTTCTGTTCGCTGACAGGTTACAGAAAAAGTGAGGTCATAGGGAACACGACGGATGAAATCGAAATTTGGGCGGATGAGGGACAGAAGAGATTTCTTTTGAGTACTGTGGAGGAGCATGGGTATGCTGAGAATGTTAGAGTCGAGTTCAAGATGAAAGACGGAACTCTCCGTGCGGGGTTGTTTTCCGCCCGGGTTATCGAAATCTCAGGGTGCTCATATCTGCTCTCGATTACACGTGATATCCACGAGTGGGAGCAGAGTCAGCGTAACTACAGGCTGCTGGCCGAGAATATCATCGATATTATATGGGCTCTGGATCGTGACATGGTCGTCACCTATATCAGCCCCTCTGTACAAACAGTTTTGGGATACAGCCCGGATGAGATGGTAGGGCAACCGGTCACGAATTTCCTGGATGAAGTTTCGGCTCGGGAAGCTTTGGAGAATGCGAGAGAAATGCTTGAAGGGAAAGACCTCCAGGGTATGACCATGGATGTCCCTCTGCAGACAAAAGATGGGAAGACTGTGTTGGCCGAGATCTCCGGGTCCATCGCGTCGGATTTTTACGGGCGAAGCATTTCGCTTGTGGGGGTGACGCGAGACATTACTGAGAGAAAGGCTTTGGAGAACCAACTCTTGCACGCACAGAAAATGGAGGCAATCGGGACGTTGGCCGGGGGAGTCGCCCATGACTTCAATAATCTTCTGACCGGCATATTGGGTTACGCCGAATTGTTGAAGATGGAGGGTCCCGAAGATGAAGTCTCGGCGGAAGCCTCGGATATGATTTTGCGTGCCGCCGAACGAGGGGCTCAACTCACTAAACAGCTTTTGGGATTTGCCCGCAAGGGGAAGCAGCAGAGTGTTCCAATAGACATCAAAGAAGCCATCAGAGATGTGGTGGCAATTTTGGGCCGCACGGTGGCTAAAGGCATAACAATAGAACAGGAGTTGACCCCAAAAGAGACTTATGTGGAGGGAGATCCCGGCCAGATAAATCAGGTTCTGATGAATCTGGGGGTAAACGCATGTGACGCTATGGGAGATGCAGGCACGCTCAAGTTTTCCACCACCTTGGTGAATCATCAGGAAAGAGAGGGAGAAAAACCGAGTGTGGTGTTGGAGGTCACCGACACCGGTAGAGGGATACCTCCCGGGGTGGAGAGCAAGATCTTTGATCCCTTTTTTACTACAAAGCCCTTAGGGGAAGGAACCGGTCTTGGGTTGTCGACAGCATACGGAATTGTGCGAAACCACGGCGGCGATATCCGGGTGTGGAGTGAAGTCGGGAAAGGGACGGTTTTTACAATTGAGTTGCCGCTGACTTCGAATAGACCTAAACGGGAAGGGGCAGAGGTACGAGATATCTGTGAATGCGATGGTGTACTGGTGGTGGATGATGAAGAGACGGTGCGCAGTGTGGTGGTGCGAATGTTGGAGAGCATGAATTGTCGGCCCATAGCCGTCTCAGATGGTGAATCGGCGCTCAGGTTTGTAAAAGAGAACCGCAGCTCTCTTGATCTCATAATTTTGGACTGGAGCATGCCCCAGATGATGGGCCTGGATTGTTTGCGTCAAATCCGTAAAACAGATGTAAATGTGCCGGTTTTAGTCATAACAGGGCACGCGGTGGAAACCACCTCGTCATTATTAAAGGGCTTTTCTAGAGTATCTTTTTTACAAAAGCCCTTTTCTCTGCAAACTTTGGCGCAATCAATGAGAGAGCTTTTGCGATAATCAGGGGCTTTTTGTCCGTTGGGTTTCAGTGGTTCTATTGGCTGCTCGGAGCAAGGGCGGGTGGTGCATCAGACTCCTGGGGAGGTGATTTTCGGATCCGTGAACTGCAAGACCCAATATTCTTCGCTCAGGAGCCCGAAGAAGTCTTCGTCGACTCGTTCATCCCCTCTTTTTATATGCTTTCGAAGGGTGGCTTCTTTTCGCATGCCCAGCTTTTTCCACATGCGTTTGATGTCAATCTGATCAGTCGCGTATAAAGAGAAGATCTTTTCCAAACCCAGGCTGTTGAAGCCGAACCGAATAAGGGCTCTGCAGGCTTCAGTTCCCATGCCTTGTTTTCGATATGGTGCTCCTATCCAGCATGAGATTTCTGCGCGGGCATGAAGGGTATCCACCCGCAATCCGGCATAGCCGATAAGTTTGCTGCCTTCCGCGCGAAAGACGGCAAAACCATATAATTCTCCCCGTTCGAACAATTCACGGTTTTTTAGGATCCATTCATCAATAGTTTCTTTTTTATGGGGTAATGTCCATGAAGGAGATCCCGTCGGGATGGTAGGATCTTCTAAAAGACTCTCCACGTAGGGTACATCCACAAGACGAAAGGATCTCATTATGAGCCGGTTTGTTTTGATCATTTGTTGGGGAGACTGAGAGGGATCATTCGGCATATGCGAACTCTCTTTTTCCTTAACTTAAGAACTCATAGGTTATGGATCTATTAAAACAACACCCTATTTGTACCCTAAATGCCCTTTCTTGTCACATTTTGATCATATAGGTTGGAATCGCTGCTTTTCACCGTATTGTCAACTTATCTTAGTTCTCATCCCAGAACCTCGGACCGAGGAGCCGGGAGGGGTTTCGGGATGGGAACTGGAACTATCCTAGCCATGGTTGACGGGATTTTGGGTTGAGTGCGTGCCTCAACCCTTCGGCCACCATATTGCAGGCCAGAACGGTCGCGAAGAGACAGATGCCCGCGAAGAGAGTGAGCCACCAAGCGTGAGGATGAGATCTGGCGGACGCCAGCAGGTCTCCCCAGGAAGCCCTTCCGGGGCCGGCTCCTAAAAAAGAGAGCGCTGACTCCATCAAGATTGCCCAACCCATGCCGAACGCCGCCATGACCACGATGGGTTCGGCTGCGTTGGGGAGGACATGGAATGCAAGCACTCTCAGCTCCCGCGCACCGCTCGCCCGGGCAGCGACAACATATGAGGTGTTTCGGATTCTTCTGGTTTGACCTCTAGCCAGGCGTGCCACGGGTGCCCAGCCTATGATTCCAAGCAAAAAGCCCAGGCCCCACCATGTGTTTGTTATTGAAAAACTGCCAAGAGTGAGCACCAATAAAAGAGCAGGGAAAGTTAACGTGACCGCCATGGCCCATGTGACGAACCCATCTATCGGGCCTGAAAAATATCCACCCAGGCCACCCAGCAGACTGCCCAGAAAAATACTCACTGTTACCGCTATCAGTCCAACAGCCAGGGCAGGGCGGACTCCGTGGATGATGCGGGACAGCACATCTCGTCCTACAGGATCGGTGCCCAACAGATGTGCACCTCCAGGTGGTGAGTTGACCTCCAGCCTACCGGCCACAAGTGTTTGCTCGGGCCCGTATGGGATGGGAGGCCACAAGGCCCAGTCGTCTTTTTCGAAGGCATGTCTGAAAGCATGGTTGTCGTATTGCTGGAGCTCATTGGGACGGAAAATGTTGGGGAGAATGTATGTGTTACCTTTGTGTCTCGCGAAAATGGGAAGGTCGGACGCTAGAAAATCGGCAAAAAGAGCTAAGAGGAGTAAGAAGAATAAAAAGTATACACCCCACCGTGTGCTGCGAAGTGACCAAAATCTGTCGCTCCACGTGTTTTTTTGTTCAGATGAAGTGATTCCTTTATTTTCGGGTTTGCGGCTCATCTTGGATCCCCTTTGACTGTTTCAACGGCGGTCCTGGGATCCAGCAATGAAGATAAAAAATCAGCCAAGAGCTGACCTATCAAAACCAGCATGGCGGTTATACTTATGATGCCCATCAAAAGATTGAAGTCTCTCATCTCGATGGCCGTCAAAGCAAGCAAACCCATTCCCGGGATATCAAAAATGCGCTCAACTATGACGCTCCCGGACAGCAGATAGGGGATCTGGAGGCCCAAGAGGTGAATCTGAGGCAAAGAGGCATTTCTGAGCCCGTGGACCCAATAGACCCTACCGGGACCTAGGCCTTTAGCCCATGCTGTTCTTATGTAATTTTCAGTGATTGTATCGGCCATAGCATCGCGACCGTAACGACCCAGTATGGCTATTGAGCCGGCAGAGAGGCACAACACAGGTAATACCATGTGCCAAAGCCGATCCAGTAATTGGGAACCGAGGGGGTACGAGGAAGGGTCGGTGGAGCTTATCCCGGAGTGTGGAAATATCTCCGGGCCTTGAATTCCTCCAAGTGCCAGCAGCAGAATCATTCCGAGCCAAAAAACCGGCATACAATATAGCCCCATCAGTAGAAGCGAAATTCCTCGATCTTTTGTTGATTGCGGACGTGAGCCTGCAATTACCCCCAGGGGTACTGCCACGCCATAGGCAAAAAGCAAAGCCAGAAGCCCAAGGCTCAAAGTTACCGGGAGCCGCTCAGAGAGGATCAGAGTTACGGGTCTGCCGAAATACCTTGAAACTCCAAACTCCAGAGTAAACACACGGCTGATCCATCTATAAAAACGTGTCCTGGTGAAAACACCGGATATCTTTCCAAGTCCTTCCACATCGATGAACATGAGCTCCCTCTGTCTGTAATACTCCAACCAAAGAGAGATGGATGCCAGCCGTTCTTTTTCGGGGTCCGTTGAATTACAGTGCCATGATCTTTCAGCTATTCGGCTCAGTAGTTTACATGTATGGGCCTGTTTGCTTAAATGGTCCCGGGCTTGTAGTTTTTTTGAATCTTTTGTGTTTCTTAGAACATCAATAAGCAAAGGGATTGCTCTCATGTTTATAACTAAGACCCTGTTTTGACTCTTCTTTGTTCCAAGCACTGCTGATTCTACGGCAGGTTGGATCTTGTTTGGCTGGAACAAGCCTTTGTTATTTTTCCACCACTGCAATAGCTCGTAGCGGTCTGCTTTCTTCGGTGCTCCTGAAGGATCTATATTATGGATAATCTTGTAAAACAGTTCCTGATATCGGGAGTTGGATTCTCGTTTCAAGAGAGAGGGCAGCTCTGGAAATGTGAGCGTCGACATTTTGAAGAGTCTTCTCTCGGCTTCCGGGTTGTTTTCATTTTTTAAAAGTGCGAGGTCTCTATTGACCTTGTGACTCCTGTCTTGGATGCTGAAATTCAAGAAAACCGGCAAATGGAGTCCATGAGATCTTTTGAAGGCTTCCATCTCCTCTGTGGTGAGAGGGGCAAACCCTGTTTGTCCACGACTCTCCGGAATATCGGCGGGCGCTAGATGGATGGCGCCGAAAGTGACGATAATCACACCAAGCCACGTCAGCCCCACCCAGACTAAACGATGTAAAGCAAATAAAGGTCTAGAGAAAACTCCATACAGGAAGAGGGCTGAGAAAGCAAAAACAACCAGTCCCCAAATAATTCCTTTTAAAAAACACAGAAAAACCCCCAAGGCTACGGACAAAATCAGGGCTCCGAGACAGCTCAAGCCGAATCTTTTCAAAACCCAGCTTCTGCTCAAATATGGCGAGAGTGTTTTTCGGATCCTCTCAATCACTTCTTGCTCCGCACTTTGCTGTTTCTGTCATCAATCCACATTCTACTCCATGGGAAGCCTTCTCCGTTGGGTGTGCAGCCTCTCAGTCGTGAACTTGCCAACGAAACCTCCGCTGTGTTGAAAAGATAGATTGCCGGGAGATCTCTGTGAAGCATTCTGTGAAGGAGCCGCTCCAGCGAGCTGCGCACCTCTCTGTCCAGGGTGCGGCGGATTCTCTGGAGAAGCTTGTCTACCTTTGGGTTGCAGTAGGCGCCGTAGTTGGAACCTCCTTCCGCTTGCGTGCAGTGATAATGTTGATACAAATCCTGTTCACCATAAAAGGTCCATAGGACGTCGGTCATGTGAAATTGGTGATTCCGAACGAGGCGCAGCCAACGGCTGAAGGGGACTTTTTGGATGTTAAGCTTGACCCCGGCTCTTCTGTATGTATCCCGCAGGACTGGACATAAACGTTTTTGCAGGGAAGATTCAGCGATTTGCAGATAAGTCAGCTCCAAGCGTATGCCGGCCTTGCTTCTGACATCGTCGCCCTTTTGGTATCTCCAGCCAGCTTCTTCCAATCGTTGTCCCGCTTTTTTGGGAGAGTATTTTATTCGTTTGAGAGATTTATCATACCCGGGTCTGTCCGGCCAAAACGGTCCAGTGATGAGTCTGGCGTGGTTACAAAGCAAAGACTCGGCAATGATCTTCTGCGGGGTTATCTCAGCCAGGGCTCTTCGCACTCTCCGATCTTGGAGTTGCTCGGTTTTTACATTCATAATAATCGAGTGAAACTGATTCGGGTAGTAACGTAAAAACCGAAAGGAGCTCTTTGCCTTCCCGCCCCATAATTTTTGTCCTCTTTCACACGCCATGTGAAGAGGCACCCGTGGTATGAAATCAATCTCACCTTTTTTAAGAAGCTGAATAGCCTTCGGCATATCACGGACGATTTTGAAGAGTATCTCTTTTAGTTGAGCTGTTTTTCCCCAATAACTCTCATGTCTTCGCAAGAGGATTGACTTTCCTCGATTCCACTCCTGAATCTTGAAGGGTCCGGTGCCCACGGGCATAGATGTTGCGGGGTTCTGTTTCATGTCGGCCGTGGTACCATAGATATGCTTTGGTAAAATGGGGAGATGTGCGAGGCTGCTCAACAGCTTGAAATCGGGTTGTTTGAGCCCGATAATGAAGGTGTTGCCTTCCGTTTTGAACCATTTAACTTGAGAGAAGTTTTGCCGCAAGGACGGTGTGCTCCTGTCGGGATCCATTAGGATCTGAAAGGTGAACTCCACATCTTTGGGTCCGAATCGCTCACCGTCGTGAAAAAGAACTCCCTCTCGCAGGGTAAGCTCCAGACGAAGTTCTTGGTCGGAACGCTCAACGGTTGAACCGACCGACCCTTGAGAAGAGTCTCCAGAGTATCTCCAGGAGGTAGCGAGATTTGGTAGAATCTCTCCCGTGTTGCCATCAACCTTCAGGAGGGCTTCTTGAATATTGTTTGTGACGATGCGTGAGATCCAGAAGTCTTCTTGTAAAAAGAGGTTCAGATGGGGTGGCTCATAAGCAAGATGAACTACGGCCCGCCCTCCTTTTTGGGGTGTCTTGGTGTGTCTGCTCTCGCGTCGCTCCTTCGGTTGATTTCCATTGCTTGGAACCTTCTTTTGTTTTGTCTTCTTGTGGGGTCCATCGAATTCAACACTCTTTGAAGGTTCAACAGGCTTGTATGCTTCAGAAGCATAGGGCGCGCTATTTTTCTTGTCGGATGGACCTTTCTTGAGGCACGCGCTGAAAACAAAACAAAAAACAAGACCCAGCACAGGCGCGAAGGCCATTGTGGGCGAGTTTGTTTTGCCTTTTTGTTTCGATTTCATGATTTATGGAAAACCCCTCAGGCCGCCGATTCAAATTGAACTATACTGTCGTCACTTTAAAACGTCTGATGCCTATAGTCCATATAGACCTGTATCCCGGCGGTAAGATTGGAGGCTAGGTTTACTGAGTGCTCTCTCGTGTCGTAGATATAGAACTCATGAGTGATATTCAAAAAGAGACGGCTGATGAGAGACAGTGATAGTTTATTTGTCCATATAAACTCTTTAATCCTCTTTTTTCTCAACTGCGTGAAATAAATATCCAATCTCGACTCAGCGTATAGCGGAGAGTCTTGGATCTTTACCAGAGGATGACGCAAAAGGGTAAAACCCCCATATAGGCCCAGCTCAGCTTGTCTCTCTTCTGGTATGAGTATATTGTAACTACGCAAGACGAAACCGACCTTCATGAATACCTTGGGGTGAGGCATGAAGCCCGGACCTGTCATTCCGGCGGTTTCAGTGAAACGATAACGTCTACCCTCCTCGCTGATGAGATCTCTTGTGATTTCGGTCTGTATGTAACCCTCAATGAATGGGATGGGATAGAACCACTTTTTGGGATCATACTTGCGATGCATCTCCATGAGTTTATAGAGAAGATAAAGAGATACCAAATCATCGGTTTCAGCGTCTGATTTTGTGGTGATACCTGTGAGTTCATCCGTTACCCATGTTCTGGACTTCCCGTACTTGATATTGGCGGTGGCGCTTAGAGAGTGAAGGTGATTGATCGCCTCCAGCGAAAAAGACATATTGAGTAACAGGCCTGTAATCCTCTCCCGGTTGAGCTGTGTCCGGTCCGTGTAAACACCAGGGTTCTTTATGGACACATCATTCAGCGAAAAGTTGGCGTCCAAAACCGAGCTGATCAAAAACCTTTTGTTCAGCGGGATAAAGTCGGTTTTCACGTTTATGCTGTCACGGTGTTCTTTCCCGGGCTTTCTGTGGCCGTTGTTTTGAAAAAAAATCTTTGCCATCTTTCTTACGGAGAGCTTGTTTTTGAGAGGGGTGAATGATTTCTGCTCTGAGATGAGCCCGCCGCCACCTTGGGCGACAAAAGCAGTTGTCACGATGCGATAATGCTGTTCTTCCATCAATAAACGGTCGTTGACATAGTAGAGATCATCTTTCTTCTCAACGCCTTCCAAG
>JAABSF010000481.1 GCA_011390535.1 Deltaproteobacteria bacterium
GGTCTGTCCGTGGGTGGAAATCACGATCAAAGCTTTGTCCATCTTACAAGCAAACTCCGTGATCCGATCTGCGGGCATGCCGTGTAAGACGTGATGTTGGCTCTTTATGCTGTTAGGCACCTGCTCCTCGAGCTCTTCCTTTAAGCGACTTTCGGCTTCTTTTTCCAAATGCTCCCGGTAATCGGCAACATTGAAAGCCACTTGAGCTCCTGTGGCGCCCATCACAGGCAGAGATTCTATGACGTGCACTGCATGCAGTTCTGCATCGAAATGTTTTGCGAACTCCAACGCCGTCTTTAGGGCATCATCGGAATGCGCGGAAAAATCCGTCGGCCATATGATACTATTGAAATCAATCATAAAGAGCTTCCTTTCCTTTTGCTCCATTTCTCATGCACCACGATTGAATCGCAAGAGTCATCGTGAAACCTTACATGTAAAACCTTACATGTGAGATCTTGCAAGTGAGATCCTGCAAGTGAGATCCTGCATGCTATTTATCAGGGCTCCTCTTGCCCACCAGCACACCCTTCTTTAAAGCGGTGCTCAATGCAAGCGGCACCTCTCGCTCGGCCTCCAGGACCTTAGCTCGCATCTCCTGGGTTTTGGCCTGCCACTCTTGCTGTTCCGCGACCGCCATGGCACGCCTCGCCTCAGCTTTGGCCTGATATACTTTCTTATCCGCCATGGCTTGATCGGTCTGGAGCTGAGCCCCTACATTCCGCCCAACGTCCACATCCTGAATATCTATGGACACGATCGTGTACATCGTCTCCGAATCAAGGCCTTTTTCCAGTACTGTCGCTGAGATTCGATCGGGGTTTTCCAAAACTCCTTCATAGGTTTCCGACGAACCTATCGTTGACACCACGCTCTCACCCACTCTTGCCATAATTGTCTCTTGCCCCGCACCTCCTATTAAATGACGGATGTTCGCTCTAACTGTAATACGAGCTATAGCCGAAAGCTCGATACCGTCTTTTGCAACCGCCGTTACCTTGGGCATGGTGATGATCTGAGGTCTGACGGACATCTCCACTGCATCGAGTATATCTCTGCCGGCCAACACCACGTTGGAAGCCAATTCAAAATCCAAATCTATTTCAGCTTTGTGCGCGCTGATTAGGGCGGTTACAACGCGAGCTACAACACCCCGCAGAGGAACATCAGCCGAACGTAAAGCCAGATACAAAGACTCCAACTCAGACACTGATAGATTCAAGTCACCTGCAACAGCGCTGATCCGGGGCAACACAATCTCAGCCGGTGGAACCCCCCGCAGCCTCATTCCGATCAGCTCTCTGAAACTCACACCGGCACGAGCAAAACGAGCCGCCAGCCACAGCCGCATGGGAACGAACCACAAAATGAACACAAACATCGCCACAACAAGCCCCGCAATGAACAATATGGCGAGTGAACTTACCCCTTCATTTCCATCACCGAAAAAGGCTAATAAGCCCTCATTGTTGCAAACTCCAACAAAAAACGAATTCAAGATATCACCCAAGACATCCTCCTGACTTTTCCATGTTCTTACTTTTTATTTTTTTTCAGCGTTCCCCAGCATTCCCCAGGAAACTAACCCACAATTTCACAAACTATAACCAAAGCTGCAAGATGTTTATTCGTCAATAACCATTACATCTCAACTAGTTTAAGACATAGATCGAAAATCACCGACATGACAAGTAAAAGAAAGCCCGGACAAAGATATTTATTCTGTGGTCTTTTCTGTCCTTCATTTTTTAAATTGCGTTCATTGAGCAGCGTTTTTTGGATTTCAACACTTGCGCTCTCACAAAACACATGTAACTTGAAGGAAAAAGTATTTTTGATCCAAATAAAAATGCCTCCGGGCGAAAGACAACTATAGAAAAGGGTGACGACCCGACTGTTACGAAAATGGGAGAAAAAAAAGAAAAAGAAAAAACCAGATCATTTGGTCTGGCAGGTCTACTCAAAGGATTTTTGGTGCTTGTTTTGACCGCCTCGGTTCTATTTGGACTACTCGTCGGGATTTCCGCATTCGGTGAGCATGGGGGTTTTGTTATACCGGAAATAAGCATCCCATCTTTGGGTCACATGATCCCAAGGGTTCCCGACAAAAGTTCCGACCCTAAAGATCCATCCGACCCTCGCAAGGCGGGCGAAAATCAAGAAAATCCCGAACAGACTTCCACTGGTGATGAGAGCTTCAACAACCTGTTAGAAAAAAAGAAGGAGCTTGCGGAAAAAGAGCTTCGGAGACAAGAGATCGCAAAAGAGTTTCCTCTTTTTGCAGCCGCCTACCCCGAGTTCGATCTACGTTATCTTCATGCTCGCATTTATGACCGGCCGGGAGCAAACGCGAAGGTTATCGGTTATCTTCGGCGAGGCACAATCGTAAGGGCAAAAAAAGGTGTTAGTAGTAGCAATTGTGGAGGCGGTGATTGGCACCCGATAGAGGGCGGTGGTTATATCTGTTCGGGTTTCGGATACGAAGTAAAAGAGACTCCACCTAAGCTTGATCATGAACAAAGAAAGCCGGATACGTCAAAAACGGTGCCTTTCGATTACTTTGTTCCTACCGAGAACGGCAAGCCTCTCCTACGGCGACTCCCAACACTTGAAGAGCTGCCGATAGTCGAAAGAGCCCGGGAAAGAAAGGCTCAGTGGCCTAAAAATATGCTCGCTCGGAGGATGGTGGGCTTTTTCCGCCTCTCGGGAGATCGCAAGTATAAAGTAGGTCAAAAGACATACCTCCGAACCATTTTAGGGAATTTCGTGGACTGGGAAGACATAGAGCCTGTCGCGGAACCTGAAATGAAAGGAGTTTTTCTAAATGAGATGAGCCGTTTGCCTATGGCTTTCGTTTTTGAAAAAACTCGAAAAACATACGTAATGGAGGGCGATGAGCTGGTAGAAAGAGGCGAGCTGCCGAAGCACGCCCGTTTTCACATAGAAAGCACTTTTAAAAAGGAAAAGAAAGCTTACGTCACAGCTCCCAACGGGATTATAATCCCAAGGGAGCACGTACGAGTCGCAGAAAAGATACCACCCCTTAAGAGAGTCAGCGGTGATGAAAAGTGGATACACATAGATTTGGGCCAACAGACCCTAGTTGCCTATGAAGGCAAAAAGCCTGTATTCGCTACTCTGGTCTCCAGCGGGATGA
>JAABSF010000482.1 GCA_011390535.1 Deltaproteobacteria bacterium
GGTCTTCTTTGAAAGTGGGCTTTTGGTTTTGATTTCTTGCCATTTAAAATCAGTCCTTGGAATCTACCGAATCAATCCCATCGTCTCCCAAATACATAGAAGCAATAGAAGCAACCGATACAATAGACAAACTCAGCCGGGACGAGAACAAAAAAGATTAAATAATGCTCCCATTTTTCTTAACGCACTTGTGACCTCCGCCAGAGGCAGCCCCACAACATTGGTGTATGACCCATCTATGGCAGACACCATAAAAGCTGCAGCCCCTTGTATCCCATAGGCTCCCGCCTTGTCCGTCCACTCCATTGTATTGAGATAATCATCTATCTCGACATCTTCCAGTTCTCTGAAAGTCACGGATGTCGTCACCGTACCTTGGAGCCTGTCCCCTTTCAAATCAGCCATGCTGTAACCCGAGATCACTTGATGTGTTCGCCCCGAGAGCGAAGAAATCATCTCTCCGGCTTCGGATCGAGTCGCTGGTTTTCCCATTAATTCGCCGTCACACACAACAACAGTGTCGGCCCCCAAAAAAACCGGATCGTCTCTCTTCTCGGATTTGTCAAAACCATTGAAACTTTCAGAGTTCTGCAAAGCAATGGACCCTGAAACGCTCGAACTGTATGATTCTATTGCTGAATCTACTTTCTCGGCTGACATGCGGAAAACGTAAATCCTAGGATCTTCACCATATTTTGCCGACTCATCAATTTCCTGAGGGCACGCCGCAAAACTCAGACCAAGATCCCGCAACATCTCTATGCGCCTGGGAGAACCTGAAGCTAAAACAATCGGACGAACCGATTCAGGTGTGGAGTTATTAAAACTTGTCATAAAGATGCTCGGTCGGCCCCTTTTGTAAAGACTGAATGTTTATTCAAACGGAACCCGCTCCAACCTTGCAGTTATTCAACAGGGTTGATTATCCGAACGTCAGACCCTCCGGGGAACCCATAAGACCCCACGCTGTAGTACCCATAGACACACAAGCCGGCGGGCTCGCTCGCTGTGACAAGGTGTGCACCTTCCTCCATTATACAGGTCCATTGAGTATATAGAGTGCCGTCCAAGACACCAATCTCCTCGGATTCGCATTGGGTATCGAATTCACCCGGGGTATGACCATCTATCTCTACTGTTGCCCCTGACGGTATCGACAGAGTCATGTAGTTGTCTTGGAACGTCGTAGGCACGAGGAAAACATAACGGTCTCTGTACTGCTCCGCCGGCGGAAAGACGATCATGGTAGGATCTCCTATGCCTCCCGGAACAAAGTGATCCGAGACCAAAACTTGGGCCACTATTATTGGACGCGTCGATCTCAGCACAAACGGTTTATCTGAAGCAAAAGTGAAGTATTCCGCTTCGTTCAATGTAAACTCCGAATGATCGTCTAGGGTAGTAGTTACCACCGTATCGTTCTCTGTAGCCAATACGCGATAAATATCCGGCTCCCTCCAAGCTGGATCAGGAGAACGCACCGGGCTTCTGGTCAGCGCAAACTCTTTCCCCAGTGCCTCCACAGGGAACATCTGTTGTTCCAGATGATCTGTGCAACAAATGCCATCCTCCTGGGTCCAGTCAGGGTGAGGTTCGGGATCAGCGCCTCCGAAGCCGATGCCCCGCTCCAAGCTGGTAAAAACCGCCACCGGCATGGATGAGACGACCTTGGTGCCGGTCTGATCGCCTGTATACTGCATGTATTCAAAACATTCCATGATGCCCACAATCGGCTGCCAAGACGAAAGATTCACAACGTCAAAGGGGCCAATGGTAAACTCGATTGGCTCACCGGGCTCGGTCTCCTCGATGTGGAAACCGGAATCTCCATCCGAGGCCTTAATCCTGTGTGTCGGATAAACGGTCACTTGTGTGTTTGGGTGTACCCCCACAATAGTGACGGCGGTGTTATCAGGGATGCTGGGGTCTACGCTTTGGTCCCCGCATGGGTTGGCTGTCGGCCACCCCATAACATAATAGTTCTTTCCTAGTGCCTGAGTCGGGATAAGGATTGATGCGTCATTGGAAAACTCTTGAATTATTGGGTTAAACTGATACGCCACGACAGGTCCGTTGGTCTCCACCCTGTATGCATGGGGAGAGACGAAAGTTTTCGAGCCCGAGAAAATCTGATACTCCTGGTTCTGACCCATAGTCCCATCGACTTCCCGTTGAGGGAGATCTATCTGAACGATGTCCATGGGCTGCACATACGCCTGGGTCACAATCTCCTCCTGAACAGGCTGTCCAACCCTTGCCGTGTTTTTATACACAGTTACCTGAACCTCATAATCCTTAACATTTGCTATTACCAACGAATACGGCTGCTCTGCGGCGTTCTCGGAGAAACCCAAATTGCTGGCTTCATTGGGCAAATCAACGGCCCAGAACTCGCACCCTTCATTCGAAGGCAAGAGAAATTGCGGATCGCACTCGGAGACACACTCTCCCATAATGCAGACGGTCCCCGTCTCACACTCGTACTGAGGAACCAACTCATGATCAGCGTTGCAGAGCGCCACCTGATTTTCGATGCAATAATTCCGGCCCGTTACACATGAAACGCACCCCTCCCCGACTACGCAAGCACTATCACATACTTCTTCTTCCCACTCACCATCACTGTTGCAGTGCAGCGCCGTAGTCCCTTGGCACTGAATCTCGCCCGGGGTGCAATCACCGGAAATACCGCTGTCAGAATCATCTTCCGTGGTTCTGGCTGATGACTTACACCCGACAAAAGCGACGACAAACATTAATAAGGGAAATAATTTCTTAAAATAAACCGACAAACTATAAACACTTTTCATTTCCATCATCCTCCAAAATGGCTGCCGCCATTAAGTAATTAATCAGACCCGATAATAAATATGCCGGGCCGATGAAAAATAGACTACTCACGCCTCTATTATTTCCTTTTTTATGATCAAATGTCCAGGGTTAATAAACAGACATCCCACTCCTCTCCCACCACAGTTTATCAACATTCGTAACAATCTGCTCATAAATAAAAAAGCTTAATTGCTAACATCCGACACCTTTTTTCAAACACCGACGTCCGGCGGTTTCGACGCCTGCGGAGACTCCTGCCCCGGCCGATCCCCCCATTCGCAGCTATTCGCTCATAATCGAAAAAAAAGCTTAATTGCTAACATCT
>JAABSF010000483.1 GCA_011390535.1 Deltaproteobacteria bacterium
CGGCCCCCCTTGCCTATCTTGAGATTTACTATCTTTGGTTTCAGTGTCTTTGGGTTCGCTATCTTTTATTTCACTATCTTTTATTTCACTGTCTTTGATTTCACTGTCTTTGCTCTCTGAATTTCTATTCAGTGATTTGTTTTTTTCGGATTCGACTTTTTTGTCTGTGGATTTGTTGTTTTTATTTTGGCTGGATTGGCTGCTTTTGCCGGCGGTTATTTCCTGTTTCTCTATATCTGTTCTCTCGGATGCCATTGATAGACTATATTCCGCCTAATCGGGTTTAACCGTGTCACCGGTGGTGGAGATTTTCTCCGTAACACTTTTCTTGTCCTTCTCCTCAACCCCTTTTTCACCAAGCCCACTCGTCACTTCTCCAGGGTCTCTCGACACACACCGTCCCACCGCTTTTCTTCTCCTCCGCCCTTGGTTTTGGGAGCTCCTTTTTGAGTCAACTCCAGCACCTTTACCTTCAGCATTAACTCCACTATTACCTTGTAGGGGATCCTCAGGTTTTCGGGTTTCGGCTTTATCTCCACCTTTTACTTGTTTGGCCTCCCCTCTCCCTCTTCTCCTTCTTTTTTGCCCCGACCCCGGCCGTCGTCTTTTTTTGCCGCCGCCTCTCTTTTCTATGAGTGTCTCCGCTGCCAGCTTGACCCGCTCAAACAACTCCATCCAAATCTCGCACGCGGCGTTTTCATGAAGCAACAACAGGCCCCCACCGCATATACCACTGTGCGGGCAACGTCCACATAGAGTGTCAGGTTCGGGGTGCGCCTCTAGTTTTCGTATAAACTCACAGTAGACTTCGCTCTCCCTCCATTTGCTCACCGGTTCCGAGCTCTGCCCGTAGATTTTTCCTTTTTTAATCCATCCGGGGCACAGAGAGACCATGCCACTGCCGTCTATGTAAAAATAGTCTTCAGATGGCCCTGTCCAAATACGCAAAAGGGTGCGCTGATCCAAACGCTGAACTCCGGATCTCAACAATGAATGAAAAGGATCAATGGGCACTCTCAACTCTCTACTGAAGAGATAATGTTCCAAAGCACCTAACAAGAGATCTTTATCGCCCTTCAGGACCCAAGGGTCAGGAGGCAACAGAACAGGATAACCTTTAATTGATGAACTTTGAAGTACTTCCAGCATTCGCTCAGGAGTATCTTCTTTGGGAATTACCCAGACATTTCGGGCTTCTTCCTCCCATTTTGCCGGCAAGGATTCAGTGAGAGAAGGGATATCGTCGACTCCCACTTCCAGCAAGACCCTGAACCCCGACCAATCCTCCAAAGCACGCAACCCTCCCTCTTGGAAAGGAATTCTCACCTTGCGAACCCCCGCTTTTTTGGAAAACTTCGTCATCACCTCTCGAACAGCCGACTCCATTCGATCCGAATCCAATAACTTGTCATCTTCTTCAACACCGTCGAAACGGATCCCTACCTGCCCCCAACCCTCCTGCGGTTCAACTTGTGAAGAAACATCGATAAAATGAGGTACCAATTCTTAGGCTCCTGACTTTGCCTTGCTCTTTTTCCCGGATTCATCAAACAGATCTTCGGTGTCTCCAGGTTCAGGTGGCAAGACTACTTTCCCACCTTGGCCAAACGTTTCATCCAAAAAGAGCTTTCGCCCTTCACACCAGTATGTTTTTCTGAGCGGGTCTTTGTATTCGACATATGCATCGTTGGGACAACCGCCATGACAGAAACTCCACCATCGACAACCGGCACATTCTCCTTGAAGGAGCCACTCTTTCCTATTCAGATAAGCGCGGCGCCGTTCGCTTCGTAAAAGCTCAGGCAGGGAGCTTTGAAAAATATTGCCGAAAGGCATCAGCCCCTCGTCCATTGATCTCCCACAAGAATACACCGTCCCGTCAGACTTAATCCCGGTGAAATTGTAGGTGCATCTCCCGGAAAAAGCACAAGTTATCTTAACCTCCCCGCCTCCTGCCATGTTGCTCCATGAACGTAAAGGATCGACCCTAAGAGTGCGATCATCTTCATTCCATACTTTCCACAGATCCAAAAGAAACCGCCCCCACTCTTTCGGCTTTATATGGAGATCACGGTTGTCCCTGGCCAGCCCTGCAGAATATAGCGGGTTAAACCTCATCCCGCCGTCCAGGCCGAGAGCTTTTAACCCGTGATATATCTCGTGGGCTTTACCCAAAGACTCACGATGAACCACGTAGACCACACCAACCATCACCCCCTCTTCTGCCAGAATAGCTTGCCCCTTTTTCCATTCATCTTCGTAGGAATGTCCATCTTTCAACAAACGGATGTTCTTGATGGGATCATAGGATGTTCCCAGCCTCCCTTTTGAGAGGAGCCGCTTCAGGAGCTTGGCAAACTCAGGGGTGACCATGGTGATATTGGACTGCATCATATTTCCGATGCTCACCCCGGTGCGCTCCTTAATCCCTTCACATAGTTCTAAAACCTTCTCGTAAAAAGGTATCCCCATAACCAGCGGCTCTCCCCCGTGCCACAAAATAGAAGTCCGGTCGGGAGACATCTCGACGATATACTCTTCTATTTTTGAAAGGATGACCTCTAATTCTTCAAGGCTCATCTTTCCAAGCTCGTCCGGATGATGTTTATAGGCGCTGCAATAAATACAAGCCCCATTGCATGCCGCTGTTGGTTTTATGATAAAAAGCACAAGAACTCCCAAACTCTTCGCAAAGAAGAAAAGACAAACGAAGACTTCAGAAATGTTATAGGGCGGAACCCAAGGAAGATGTAGGATCTGTGAAAAGGAGACTTAAACTAAATCCCGAAAAACGAAATTTAAAACGCCCTCTTCCTCAGAGACCCGTCAGTCGGCATAGTCTATATATCCGTCGGCGTAGACGTCGGCGTAGACGTCGGCGTAGTCGGCATAGTAGTCGACGTAAACATCGCCGTAGTCGCCGTAGTAGTCGACGTAAACATCGCCATAGCCGTCGGCATAGTCGGCGTAGTCGGCGTAGCAACCACCTGCGCCGAAGACGGCCATACCACCGACTATAGCTGAAAAACCACCCAATTTTTTAATAAAGTCACGGCGTTTCATAAATTTACCTCCAATTAGTTGAATTTGACTGAATCGCTCCTAACGATTCATAATGGTTAAAACCGATACAATTATTTTTCATAGTATTCTC
>JAABSF010000484.1 GCA_011390535.1 Deltaproteobacteria bacterium
ACTCTTACTATGGAGTAGCCAGGGTGAACACCAGCTCGGCGCCATACGCACATACACTTGAATCGGATGGGGCCTTCGGCATTATGGTGTACGGTTTCGCTCGTTACACATCATACTTCTATCCCGGTGGCTTGGATCTGAACATTATCAATGTTCTGGAGTGATTCTAAGGGCCTAAGCTTGTTGAATTAATGTCCACTTCTTTTCAGTATCAGGCAATTGCTCTGAAACACCGGAGCTGATTCTACACAATCTTTACACGGCCGTCTTTCAATAAAAGGCTGCGTAAAGCCGATCTGTAGTTCTCCACCTTCCCGCTGAAAAACACCTTAGTGCCGGACCGAAGCATATCTCCCTCCACATCAGGAAGGTGCATCAAAATTTTGGGCGTTAAAAAAGAGGAGGCTTCCTTGGCGTCGGGTTTTATTATTAGTTTACTGCCGCCGGAGACGCCGAAATCAACATCCGTTCCGAAGATCTTTTGGTGATATTCAATTGAGCCGGCGCCCGAGATTGTGTGTCCTGCCCATTGGGTCTGAACAAAAGACTCAACCCCCGGCCCCATTACTCCTTTTTCCTGCACGGAACCTAAAAGTTGTTCAACTGGAAATCCATGCATGTCCGGTGGGAGCCCGGTCGACATCTCTTGACCATTGGCTCCCGCAGACGATGAGCTATTTTTATCGGAGAATGATCCGCTCGCTTGGGTGGATGAATGACTCATAGAAGCCGATGAATAAACCGCTTTAGAGGGAGTCTGCTGCACATATTCAGCAACAGGCGTCGTCATGGGAGGAGTAGGGACTGGCGCCGGTGCAGGCGCTGAAGCAGCAACGGGCTGAGGCGCAGAAGCGGGAGGAGAAGGAGAAGGGGAAGTTGGTGCGGTGTAAACGGGAACAGGTTGGCTCTTCAAATGCCCAGGCACTTGGTGAGCCATATCATCCGCCATCTGTTTTAAAACAGTCGCGCCTAAATAGACCTTGGGATTGTTTTTGTCCGAAACCGGTATATCGGCATATGCATAATTCCCATTCAACCAAAACCCGCCACCTACTTCGGTCCATGCCTTAACAAGCGCGTGTTTGATGACAGGGTTTGCCCAAGACTCCATCAACTCGGGGGCCTGCCCTGAAGCTGCGAAAACCGAACGAAAAGTTTTCTCTATGTTGTCCGTGGGGCCATCCGGCCTAATTCTGCTCTGGACTACCAGGCCATCCGGCAAAGCAACCTTCAAAGGCACCTGTATTCTCGCATAAGTTTTCCCCTGACGTGTATTCAATGTAACAGTTGCACCTTCAATTTGTCTGGGTACGCGTGGTTGGGGTGACGGCTGTGCGGTCGAGGAATTGTTTGCAGAATTGTTTACAGATCTGTTCCACGCATTTCCGCTGTAATCGCTTCCTCCATTTGATTTTGATTGCTCTGTCCCCGATTTTGTAATCGCCTTTATCACGTGATATATAATCGACGCAAAAATGATGACTGAAAACATATGAACACAACCCATTGATATCGAACCTTTCTGGAAGCAAGAGGCATAATGACACGATTCTGCTTAACCTCCCGTTCCACACCCCGGCCCGCCTGGACCGGCGGACGCTTAAGACAGCCGGCGGCGCTCCCGGGCCCGGTGCTTTTGTTTGTATTTCTTTCACTCCTTTTGGGAAACTTTATCAGTTGTAAAGAGTCAAAGAAAAAAAGCCAAGAGTCAAGCACTTCGCCTGCGAAGAAAGATACCACCACCAAAGAGCATCACCCACCACACGCCTGGAGCTTTGATAACCCTAAAAAGGCGCTGGAAGGCTTGAGAGAGTCCATTGAAAAAATTGAACTGGATAAGATCATAAACTTCATTGATCCACGCGCGAACATAAAAATGGAGAAGCTGCGTCTTCTGGCAATAACGCAGGGAGGTTGGCGACCAACCGATCCATCAGCAGCCATTTTTGAAAAGATTAATTCGCCGAGAGAAGACATCGTGATCGAAGAGATGTCGACTAAAACCGATGAACAAGAGCTTCATATCGTAATATCAGAGAGAACAAAACTAATCACACGAGTAGCTCGCACCCTCCTGACATCCAGTGCGACTCGGCCTCGCAATTGCAAAATAGAAATATTGAAAAAAAAGTCCGTTTCTAAAGTGTTTGATATGCAAGACTGGTCAGTCCCGGCAAAGCGGGTGGGTAATACCTTGATAGAACCATGGGACAAAGCTGTCTTTGGGAGATTGGTGTGTTTCCAAAGACGCCCCAATGTGGTTTTACTAAGAGAGAAAACAACTAAAAGATGGGTTTTCGCCCAATTAGATGACACTCTTCCCCGACGCTATAGTTGGAAATATGAAAAACCTCCCGAAAAAAACCCATTCAAAAATTCCGAAAAGCCACCGAAAACCCATGAAGAGCTTTTTTCAATGGCACTCGATTGCTTAAAAAGAAAGGACGCAGAATGCATCGGCAAACTGGTGGATCTTGAGCTTTTTTCCGCTCACAGGGTCACAGAACTTTTGATAATGCTCTCTCCCGAAGCCAGAAAAAAGCTCTCATTAAACTTGGGATTTATTGATTTGTCGAACCATGAGCTTGCCTCAGTCTATCTGTGGAGACACCTCGTCTTCTGGACTCACTATCTAGACCTGGACTGGTCAAAATGCGAAGTTCGTATGAAAGGCACCGATGAAACCGAGACGATAAAAAAACAATACTCTTCCTCTTGGAAAAAAGAATCTTTACCAAAACCCACCCGTGAGCTATTAAAAAAAGCAGTTCAGTTACGCTCAGTCCTCTATTCATGCCCCAAGGGGGTTCAACTCCATTTTACAGGTGCCCGAACAAAATATCGCAAAGGGTGGGCGCTCCTGGACATTGGACTGACAGAGGGACAACCTTTCAGCAAAAAATTGAATCAAAAGATCAAAATACAAAACGAAAAAGGAGATCAGAATGAACCGCGATGAAGGGGAGAGACTTTTGAGAAGCAAAATCGATGAAGAGAGCTATCTTCTTCCCCACAGCCTCGAATCAGAAGCAGTGATGAGAGCGCTGGCAGAGCGTCTAGGAGAAGATGTTGATAAATGGGGGCTGGCCGGACTTCTTCACGATATTGATTTCTCCCAAACTTCGGATGCTCCGGAAAAACACGGCCTTAT
>JAABSF010000485.1 GCA_011390535.1 Deltaproteobacteria bacterium
TGACGCCCACGGGATATGTGGTGAGGCCGGTGATTGCTCATGTACCCAAGGCAATGGAGTATCAACCAGATCAAAATGAAGTCGCGAGCATCTTTCATCTTCCAATGGAGTTTCTATTGGATGACAAAAACGAGCATCAACTAGAGCCGATTTCATATGAGGGTAGGCTTTATAGGATTTATGAATACCGCTATGATGGACATCGAATATGGGGTCTGACTGCGCGCATTTTGAACAAGATCGCCCGCATAGCCCGTAAGAATAAAAAATTGCAAAAAAGGAGCAAACCGAGATGACGGAATGGAGCAGATTGCAAGAGAGCGCCGACGCAGTGAAAAAGTCACTGCGACTGGATGAGCGATCACCAAAAACAGCTCTGATACTGGGCTCGGGGCTTGGAGCCTTCGGAGATACCTTGGAAAAGAGTGTAGGGGTAGGATATGAAGACATCCCTCATTTTTCAACATCCAAAGTCCCGGGGCATGCCGGGAAACTCATCGCAGGAGAGAAGCACGGCCACCCCCTCATCGTCATGCAGGGTAGAATCCATTATTACGAAGGCCATGATATAACCCAAGTAGTGCTTCCTACCAGAGTGCTCTGTTTGCTGGGAATAGATACTTTCATTATCACCAACGCCGCCGGGTCGGTAAGGAGTGAGATTGGGCCGGGCTCCATAGTAGCCATTCGTGACCACCTGAACATGCTTGGGGCCAACCCACTTCGAGGCGAAAACGATGACAGGCTCGGAACACGTTTTCCGGACATGAGTCAAGCATATGATCCTGAGCTGAGAGAGCTGGCAAAAACAACAGCGGAAAAAAAAGGTTGGGAGCTAACAGAAGGTGTATACGCATGCATGCCCGGGCCATCATACGAGACACCGGCCGAAGTGAAAATGGTCTCCATAGTTGGAGGCGACCTGGTTGGGATGTCAACAGTTCCGGAAGTACTCGCGGCCCGACACATGGGCGCGAGAATACTTGGGCTGTCATGCGTCACCAATATGGCAGCCGGTTTATCGAAGACGTTGTTAAGCCATCAAGAGGTCGCCGAGACCGCCGCCAAAGTCAGAGATAGATTTCTCTCTCTTCTGGACGGCATTCTTTGCAAGCTACCCTCGTCGGCTTGAGTGTCAATTACTTGCACCGACAGACCTTATGAAGGTGTTTAAAAACATTTTTTATGTTGTTGGAGTTTCTCTTTGACCGGTACTGGTTTTCTTTTCATCTTGATCACCATCGTGTGCCTCTACTTCATCCGGAACCATCTGGATCCGGTTTTGCGTTTTCTATTTCCTCATCGAATAAAACACAGAAAACTAAATAACTTCCCTGAACCTGATGGGGATCTGACAAAGAAACTGAAAGAGAGCGGTTTTGAGTTCCTGGGGACAAGGTCGGAATCTATCTTCTTGCTGTGGTCACATCGATTCTCGGTTTTTGTTAGAAATCGTCGCATAACCGCGGATATTCCACCCACCTCAAACATGCGGGGCGGATACCTCGCCACTTTCTGGGAAAACGGTGAATGTGCCATGACAAGAGTGGGTTCAAGCCGAACGGTGAGTGGGGATGACTACATCTCTAAAGGTGTCTCTTCCATGAGCACCATCACAAGCCTATTGGCGGAACATTACAAAACAGAGGCCGCCCTGGAAAAGGACAAAGACCCGATAACCATCGATTCCCTGGAAAAACGCATAGACTCAGCAAAAAAGTGGTATATAAAAAACGGACGGACGGAGATGGCGAGATCTGCACTCCTGGGCGCCATTCTGGCAGCCTCATTCATCGCCTTTTGGGTCTACGCACTTGTAATGCTGTATTATTAACAGAGTAACCGGCGAGAACACTTTCTCTTTATTCACAATGTTCCTCGAATCCCGACACCAAACTGCATTTCATGGACAGGGACCATGTCAGGCCGATTCAATAAAAAATATCGATACCCAACTGAAAGGACAAGCTGAATAACACCCCCTTTCTCTACCAGCTTTCCGTCACTCCGCTTCTCAACACGTAAATTGTTCCAAAGCGGAACGCCTCCATCCAAGCCCAGCCCAAAGAACAGACCGAAACGCAAACGACTTTCTTCCTTGGACCAGAGCTTTCCTGCCAGATAGCCGAAATCTCCGTGCAAATCCAAATACCGATAGAACCTCCAGGGCAGTAACTGAAAAGGTCTCCATTGAAATGCAGTGTTTACGTGAAACCCATGAAAATCACCACCGGAATCAGACCCCACCCGCTCATAACGAACACCCCCTGCAACACCCAAAGAGAGCACGGAAGCATTCAACACGATCTCCTGGCCGGCAAAAAAGCCCTCCATTTGTGACAGCGATGAAAACAAAACCAACTGCCCCTGGGCTCTCCGCCACCGACCTGAATCAGGACTATCACCATCAGCAAGTGCAACACCGGAAGCGCTGCAAAACATGCCGAGAAGGACGACAAAAGTCAAAAACCCTGCCATGCTTCTCATAGTATTTTTATGACTTTGACTTCTGTTCACTCCACGACCTTCCGCGTCTTTTTCAAAACATGAGCTGCAGTTACTATTTCTGCAGTGGAGAACGTTTCCGTGTTGAATTTGTTTACACCACAGCATCTTCACATTTCTTCACACTGCCGAAAACAACCTGCAACCTAAATTGTGCATTCTTTTCAATCATAGCTCTCTTAGGGCTGACTCAAAAATAACTTCTGGATTCGGACGCCGATCCATCCCGCCCTGCTGCGTTGCTCGTCGGTTGAATACGTCAATGTATTCGCCCTCCTCGCGCCTTGCAGGCCGGGTGCCTCGACGCCCTCGGTCCTGCGATCTTATTCTTGAGTCAGCCCTTAAAAAGAAAGCCACGATAAAAACCGGCTCGACTGAGTCAACAGCGAAAGGAGTATTGTGATGAGAACCAAATTAAAAATCAAAGGTAATATCACAAAAACGGCGTTGGATGGAAGAACAGGTATACAGAAAATTTTTTCGGTGGCGATGTTGGCCACTATAGCGACGATACCATTTCTGCTGAATGGTTGCCGAGGCCCCAAGCACGGGCCACCGGACATGAGAGTTGTGGATCTTATTGTTTCTTATAAGCTGAATGAAGTGCTTGATGAAATAGACGCCACCGATGATCAACGAA
>JAABSF010000486.1 GCA_011390535.1 Deltaproteobacteria bacterium
ACCGGATTTCGCGCACGAGCTTAATAATGATTTTTCTGGCTCTATGTGCACCTGTTGCTTTTGAATCTTCCGTGTCTTCATGGGGATCCTTTTGGAGATCCTGTTTTCCAGAAAAAGAATCCTTCGGTTTCGCTGCCTCTCTTTTGCCCAACTTTGCCGCTATAGGCATCCATTTTCCATATCGATAAACGTCCATTTGAACCTTTTGTCCGGGGCTCAGCTTTTCAATGATTTGGATAAAATCCCGGGGTTGATAAACATATTTGCCGTTGCAACGGACAATTATGTCGTTCGTCGATAATCCAGCTTTTTGGGCCGGGCTGTTGCGTGCGACATTTGTCACCAAGATACCGCCATGTTTGAACGGCATCCTGTAACGTGACCGAGCCGCCTGTGATAGTTTACCCAAGGCCACGCCAAGGTATGGACGACCGGAACTCTTTATTTCTGATGGTTGCGCGATGGGGGTCTCTTCGAATGGAGGCATTAAATCTTCATTTGGGCTCCCATCGAATACTCCCCGTTGTGCAAAGCTCGTCGATGATACAAAGAGCGCCAGCGTAATAAACGAGACTCTGATAATTGTTTTCATTTTTTAACTCCCTGTCGCCGTAATAGGCGTTTATTGTTTTTCTTTTTACCTCAAAGTTCATCCGTTGAAAAAATTTAGCAAAAAAGCCGAAAATTTTCTTTTATCCTTATTAGAGTACGCGATCTAAAAGAATTTTTCATGTTTGTTTTTTCTCTCCCCGTAATTCAATCAGTGAAGGATTTTCGAACAGGGATCGGCCGGATTAGGAGATGTCCAACTTTGAGCATTCTTTTGCAAGGAATAGAGGAAGGAAGATGTCGAGTCTCTCCTACTTCAGAAAACCCCGGCTAGTGGTGAAAAAAGAGGGTCATAAGGTAATGGGGTAATAGGGTAAGGAGGTTAATGTGACCCGTATTTAAGAGGCAGTCTCATGGTGGGGCGTGCTGCATCCTGATCCAGGGGGATTTTTATTGTAGCGATTGCTCCCGTGCCATCATCGGGATCTTTGTTTTTGAGTGATATGGTGCCGCCCATCCTCTCTACAACAAGCTGGGCGGTGTGCAGCCCCAGACCGGTCCCCACAAAGTTTTTTGTGCTGAAAAAAGGCATAAACGCTTTGTTTTGGGTTTCATTGTCCAGCCCGGGGCCGGTGTCGGACACTGTAATTACCATATATCCTTCTTTTGTATCCCTGGATACTTGCAGATGAATCTCGCCTGCATTTTCCATGGCTTCATGAGCATTGGTAAGGATCGCCGAGAGAGCAGTTTCGAACTGATGTGAGACATCTTGAGGATCATTTTCGTCGAAATCGGTTACAAGCTTGAACTCGGGTCTCAGGTTCAGCTCAAAACGCTGGACTATATCCAAAAGAAGCTGGCCGAGTGGAACAGTGGACAACATGGCTTCTTGTGACCGCCCTGTGAGAGCGGCAGAGAGACGATCCATTCTTTCCACAACCTCCAGCATCTCTTCGATGACCTCTATCGCCTCAGGGTTTTTTAGGATGTCTTTGAGCCAATGAAGGTTCCCCATCAAAGGAGCCAGGAGATTGTTGAGGTTGTGTGCCAGGCCTTCGGCCAGGGTGAGCCTTTGAAGACGTTGCTCGGATCGCATCAGGAGGTTCGTTTGTCGAAGCCGCTCTTGATGAAGAATAGATAACTCCAGATGTGCCCTGACCCTCGCCAAAAGCTCTTCTGCACGAAATGGTTTGGATATGTAATCAGAGCCGCCTGCTTCAAAACCCTCCAATACATTCTGCGGCTCATTGAGGGATGTAATAAAGATCACCGGGATATTTTTTGTGGAAGGTTGTTTTGCCAACACCTTGCAAAACTCGTAGCCGTTTAAGTCGGGCATCACCACATCAAGTAAAATCAGGTCGGGTTTATGCTGTTCGATGGTTTTTCGAGCATATTTTCCTTCATTTATCGCGTGTACTTCAACCCCTCTTTTTTTCAAGAGGCTCGTTATGATTGTAGTCTCACTTCGTGAATCATCGATTACTACGACTACCGGTGTTTTGCTGAATTTCCATTCTTTCATCGGTTTCTCTTGTCTCGGAATTGATTTTTTCTGCCCTATGCGTTTGAGATCGATTTACAGACACCCTCCTTGCCACAAATGTTTTTGAGGCAACCACCAAAGTGAAAACAATCGCAGGGTGAAAATAACAGATTTTGGATTGCAATTATACAGGAAACAAATGTCTCTTCAAAAATTTGTGAAGAGATTTCAAACATACTGAAAAAAACTAAGGAGGAACGCTTTGGGTGGAAAAGTATTTTACCCCTCCCAGATATTCCGGTTGCCATATTTGGACAGTTTGCTATTCAATCCCGAGAGGAAAAGTCATGAGACCGCGACGATTTTGTTTGTCGAGACATGAGAGACGCCGGAAGCAGGAGAGCTTGTGGGGATTGATCCAACCCTGTAGATTGTGCCCACATGAGTGTGGAGCGCGCCGTATGGACGGTGAGGTGGGCCTCTGTGGAGTGGGGCGAGGGGCTCCGATAGGCTACTACGGGCCTCATTTAGGGGAGGAGCCGCCCATTGTGGGGGAAATCGGGGCCGGCAACATATTCTTTATGGGTTGCAATCTCCAGTGTGTGTTTTGTCAGAATCATCAGATCAGTCATATAGGCAGGCACAGAAGAACAGAAAAGGGGTTTAGCAGAGAAGAGCTTGCGAGAGCCCATCTGGAATTGCAAAATAAGGGATGTCTGAACATAGCGTGGGTTACCGCTGCTCATGTGCTCCCACAAGCCGTTGACGCCTTGTTTGAGGCCGATAGCTTGGGTTTGGAGCTGCCCCTGGTGTATAATTCCGGCGGTTATGAGCGGGTGGAGACTTTGGAGTTGTTAGATGGGATAGTGGATGTCTACGTGCCCGATCTCAAGTACGGCCCTGAGGGAAAAGCAGGCGTGCTATGCAATTCAGGAGATTATTTTGGTGTTGCAACCGATGGATTGCGCGAGATGGTAAGGCAGGTGGGACACCTGGAGATGGACGAGACAGGTTTTGCTATCAAGGGGGTTTTTGTGCGTCACCTGGTGTTGCCCGGGGATCTCGCCGATACGAGAGGTGTATTGAGTTTCCTGG
>JAABSF010000487.1 GCA_011390535.1 Deltaproteobacteria bacterium
AGACGATTCTCTGGAGAAAGCAAAGTCCGGCGAAGAAATCTCCGGCGATGAAGGAGGCACAGAGAAAGCAAAAGAGCTTAAGAGTCAATTGGAGTGGGCCTGGTCTGAAGTGGATACATTAAAGCTCCAAGTAAAACGGGCGGAAGAGGAAAAGAAAGAAGCTCAAGCTGCTGTTAGCGAACTCCAAAGCGAAGTGGGAGATCTTCGAAAGGATGCTGATTCTCTGAAGGCGGAAAAAGATAAAGCCAAGGAGTCCGCAGGTGAGTTGGAAAAGATGCTTCAAAGAGCCAGGTCCGACACAAAACTGTGGCGTGAACGGTGTGAGGCGACGGATGAAGATATAAAAGAACTTGAGGGTGAATTAGCGAAGTGCCGAGAAGAGATCTCCAGTATTGAGGGGGGTGGTGCAGGCAATATTGATAATATACAAAAACGATTGAAGCGAGACTCAGATGCCATTGAAGACTTACGTGCACAGCTTGTGGACGAAAGTGAAAAAATGCAAACATTTATGGAGGCTCTCGGGAAGCTTGCCAGAGAAGTGGAGGCGGATCTTCTTTCAGACCGTGGTGAAGGAGAAGGAGATGTTTCGGAGACCGAGCAGTTAATGTCTGAAAAGGAGGGGTTGTCGGCTAGGGTTCGGGAGCTGCAGGAGTTGGTGGAAAAGCACAAAGAGATGAAACGGCAGGGTGAGGAGAAGGTTGGACGGCTTGAACGTGAGATACAGAGCCTCACAGATAGAATCGGACAATTAGAGGCTCGTGAGCAAGATAGTCCACCGCCTGAATGGAAAGTGCGGGAGTCAGAATTGGAGCGTAGAATGAGAATGCTGGAGACGGTGTTGGGCGAGCGTGAGAAAGCTGTTCATGATCGTGAAGAGAGACTCCATGAGCTGAATCTTCAACTAGGAGATAAAGATGCCGAGATTCTTCTGCTGCACGGTGCCATGAGTGAGACGATGCAGCGAGCCGGTAAATTGAGGGAAGAGGTAGATGAAGTAAAAGGAAAATTAGCTCTCATCCCCCAATCAAGGATTAGGGAGCTTTTGGAAAAAATAAACAGCGAGTTGACTCAGATACAGGAAAGGGCGTAAAAAGGTCTTATCTGGTTTTATTTTAAATCGAAGCCCGGGCGCAGGAGATTCAGAAAAAATAACCCTCGTTTGTTTTTCGCAGAGGGGGGTTTTCTCGCATGTCATATCGTGATGCGGGGGGCTTTGGAGATTGAAACCTGATGGTTGCAGTTGTGTCTGAATGGCAGTTGTGTCTGAATGGCAGTTGTGTCTGAATGGTTATGATGTGAAGCACATTAGTAGATGAGCATGGATGTGCATAGTGCATTGTATTGACGTGTTTCTATGATCCGGATGATTTGATTTTCGATGATCCGGGTGATTGTAGATGAGTCCTTAAGGAGAATTGTGTGATGAAAAGGCAATGGAAGAAAACGGCGGGTCTCACTATGGCTTTGGTTTTTGCAGTGGCTGGTGCTGTTGTTATGACCAGCGGTTTTGCCGCCGGCAAAAGCGCAAAAGGTGAAGACAGCACTAAAAAAAACCAGAACAAAAAAAATGCCGGGCATACTTTGCCTACCTGCTCTTCAAGACGTTCCGATATGGTGTGCATTCCAGCGGGAAATTTCACTATGGGTTCTCATCAGGGAGATCGAGACGAGGAGCCGCCGCATAAGGTCTGGGTGGATGAGTTTTTGATTGACAAACATGAGGTGACTTTCGGCGAGTATGAGCGTTGTGTAAAAGCCGGACGTTGTTCCAAGCCCAGATATAGTATTTTAAACACAGCGTCGGATGATGAAAAGAAGGCGGAGAAAAAGAAAGAAGACACAAAAAAGGAAAAAGATAAAAAAGGGAAGGGCAAAGGAAAAGACAAGAAAAAGGGGGTGGCGGGGGCACAAGGGCTCAAAGCCAAGAAGGTCAAGGTAAGTGTGAACCCTGAGTTTCCTGTGGTTGGGGTGGATTGGAGTGACGCTGTGAATTATTGTGCCTCTTTAGGAAAGCGGCTGCCTACTGAGGCAGAGTGGGAAAAGGCTGCCAGGGGGACGAATGCACTTCGTTATCCATGGGGCAACTCTCCGCCTAATTGTGAGAAAGCCAATATAGAAGCATGCGGTAAAGGTCTCCGTCTTCCGGGTAAGCATGAAGCAGGCGCAAGCCCTTACGGTGTTTTGGATATGACCGGCAATGTCTGGGAGTGGGTCCAAGATTGGTATGACTCCGGTTTCTATAAAAAACCAGACGCCGCCAAAAATCCTTATGGGCCGGGACAAATCAAAGACCCGATCACAAAAAGATATCGATACCGATATAAAGTCCTTCGGGGCGGCTCTTATACAGGCAAGCCGAGCCCGTTGTGGGTGACCTATCGGTTTCGTCTGCTACCCAACAGCCGCTCCAACGACATTGGTTTCCGTTGTGCTATGTCCACAAGCGGAAAATCACCTGTTCCCAGTGAAGAGATGAAGCTTCCAAAAAAGAAACAAACCGCAAAGAAAAAACAGCCCAAAGACAAGGCTTCAAAAGATAAAGCTTCTTCTGAGAAGACCTCTTCGGAATAGCTTGGGTAGCCTCAAGGCTTATTCATCAAGGATTATTCATAAACAATAACAATAAACAGCCCTTAACGTCGTCTTCTCCTTCGCCCTTTTCGTCTTCTGCGACGATGTCCGGGAGGACAGACACAGCGTTTTTTTCTGCGACTGTATTTGCATCCGGCTGCACATCTTCTGCCTTTTCTTCGACTACTTCGACTGCCGACAAAACACGAAGATGAGCTTACGGCCATGAAAAAGATCAAAAAGAGAAAAAATACTTTTTGAATTTTGTTTACAGGTCGTTTTTTGTTCATAAACCCTCCTATTAAGTTAAGAAACTGAACTATAACAGGTAACCAATTAAAAATACAATAGAAAACTAACGTGAACCAAAGTTAACACTGCATCCCGTAAAAAAAAAGGAGAAGAAAAAAGCAGCACAACCCCGGGGACGGAGGAATGGGGACGGAGGAAGGAATGGGGACGGAGGAAGAAACCGGGGACGGAGGAAGGGACGGATGGGGATGGAGGAAGAAACCGGGGACGGAGGAAGAAACACGCCGGGGACGGAGGAAGAA
>JAABSF010000488.1 GCA_011390535.1 Deltaproteobacteria bacterium
TTTAAGACATTGAGATTCCCCGTCTCTTCAAACAACTCGTTATAACGTCTCCGTTCGAAATATTTCATTGTATAGATTCCTTTTTACCAAACATAGAATACCACAGGGCAAAGCTTGAAGATATTGTCTGGTCAAAGCTTAAGGAGATCGCGTAGTAGAATATTTTGTTAAACCTTGAAGATGTCGCCCATTCTTTTTCCGAGAATCCTGTGCGCCGCCAAGAGTGATATTCCAAGGAACATCATGGCCCAGACGCCAAGGGCGCAAGCTAACTCAGGCCCGTCGCGCAAACGTCCCAAAAGCATGAAGATGGCCTTGGTAATTGGATAATCTTGCTCGCGGAGAGCCAGGATCAAACTGTCGGAGACTTCCAGCATGGCGAAAGAAAAGGCCAGTATGCCGCCGGCCAAAATACTCACCGCCACCAGCGGGAGGGTAACTCTCCAAATGGTCCGCAGCGATGATGCTCCTAGATTCCAAGACGCCTCTTCCAGATTTTCGTCGACTTGGCTGAAGCCTGCATAGGCGGATCGAACCATGTAAGGGAGGCGCCGCACCGAGTAGGCTATAATGAGCAAGATTGTCGGGTCCTTCCTCGGGTCGAGGAATGTCCCTCCAAAAGCTCCCATGAACCCGAATGCCACAACAATCCCTGGAAGTGCAAGGGGCAGCATTGTTACGGCATCCAGCAATGCTGCGCCCCTGAATTTTACTCGCGCCAGGAGGTATGCTATCGCGACCCCCAGTACCGCATCCACGGCGGTGGCTCCGGCTGCTAAAAAGAGGCTGTTTCGAATTGAAGAGAGAGTAAGTGAATGAGCAAGCGCGGCACTGTAATGGCGTCCCGTGAGCTCTTGCGGCAAAACAGTGAGAAACCACTCTTCGCGCATGGATGTAAGGATAACCGCAAGATGGGGCAGCACCGAGATAAACACCACAAAAAAGAGGAGGGCGTAGGTGCCCAGGAGCGGCCAACCTGATAGTACAGGACGCTGAATCGCCATTCCGCCTTTTGCTCCTCCTACGGTTCGTTTGCGGCTGAAAGCCCAACGCGCGGCGATAAACCCCCCGATGGTCATCAGTAATACCCACAGCACTAAAGCGTAACCCTCGGGGTTGTCTTCCATGTCGGTGACACGGGAAAAAATCTGAACCGAGAGAACCTCACTGTATTCAAATACCAGGGGAGTGCCCAGATCCGTAAGTGCCCATATGAAAACGATAACTCCCCCGGCAAAGACACCTGGAGCAGCTAGTGGGAGAGTGATCCTCCGAAAGACATCCCAGCTCGAAGACCCCATGTTGGTGGCGGCCTCTTCAAGGCTTGGATCTACTCCCGAGAGCGAGGCCGTGAGATTGAGGTACATAATTGGGTAAAGGTGAAGAACTTGAAGTATAACAACACCCCAAAAACGTCCTTTTCCGAGCCAATCTATGGGGCTGTCCAATATTCCCATTTGCATTAAAATGAGGTTGATGGAACCGAACCTGGCCAGGAGTTGTTTCATCCCGATGGCCCCCACAAAAGGAGGTAGAACAAGGGGTAATAAAAGAAGCCCTGCCAAGATATTCTGGCCCTTGAAGGTTCGCCTGGATGCCACCAGAGATAATGGCAGGCAGAAGAAAAAAGTTGTGAGAGTAGTGCAGGTAGCTAAAAGCAGACTGTTTATAAGTCCTTGTCTTACAGTTGGGTTGGAGAGAACGTTTCTTACGAAGGTGAGGGTGAAGGTAGACTCAGGCCAGAGCCCCTTCTTGAAGACATGTGCAAGTGGAAAGAAGAGAAAAACTGCAAAAAACAGCAGAATCCCTGCAAGTAAAACCCACTGCATGGCGGAAGGTTTGCGTGCGTTCACTTTTTGTCTTCTTTCGTTGTTTCTTTTTTCAGCACAATTACCTCATCAGCGGATAGAAAGAGACGGAAAGAAGTATCCAGCGGCGGGGGTGATCCACGCGGTGCGTGTTCAATCGCCTGAAGCTCAATGTTATTAGCCTTATAAAACCTTTCTTCGTACTCACCCATGAAGAGGCGCTTGACCAGTTTTGCCCCGATCTCAGTATATGGAGGCCCACAGCGATCGGATGCTTTATGCTCATTTCTATCCTGATTGCTATCGATTTCTTCATCCGTGCTTTGGGATGTTGAGTCAGCCCTTTGGGGAGAGCATTGTTCACAAGTCGTTGATGTTGAAGTGGGTGAATCAGAAAAACCTGAAGAAGCAGGTTTGGTGGTTCGAACAGCTTCCGGCCTTATGGAACATACAATCTCTTGCCCGGCTTGGAGCTCATCTTTTTTACAGCTTCGGCGGCCCCAGAGGTTTCCAATAGTGGTCTCGAGAGATAAATAGGGTCCCTCGACTTCGAGCACCTTTCCTTTTAAAAGATTCGTTCGTCCCACGAACTCTGCTACAAAAACATCTTCAGGGTTTTGGTATAGGCTTTCAGGTGTACCTACCTGGCGGAGCCGGCCGTCTTTCAAAACAGCAATCGTATGTGCCATAGCCAGAGCTTCTTTTTGATCGTGGGTGACATAGATCATTGTGACGCCGGTTTCGGATTGAATGCGTTTCAGCTCATAGCGCATCTCGTTTCTGAGATGGGCGTCTAGGTTACTGAGCGGTTCGTCCAGAAGAACTACATCGGGCTCCACCACGAGGGCGCGGGCCAGGGCCACCCGTTGCTGTTGCCCGCCCGACATTTCAGAGGGCCTCCGTTGAGCGATATGCTCCAAGCGCACAAGCTCAAGAACATCGGAGACCATTTTTTTTCTCTTCTCTTTCGGAACCTTTCTCTCTACGAGTCCATAGGCAACATTGTCGAAAACGGTCATGTGAGGCCAGAGAGCGTAGTTTTGAAAGACCAAAGAGGTGTTTCGCTTGTGTGGCGGAACATTATTCATTTTTCGATCATCAAAAAAAACATCTCCTTCGTCCAACAGACCTAAGCCCGCTATAGCCCTTAGGAGAGTGGTCTTGCCGCAACCTGAAGGGCCCAGAAGGAAAAAGAACTCTCCTGACCGGATCTTCAGGTTGACATGATCCAGCGCCGTTATTTTACCGAAACGTTTTGTGCCCTGGATGAGTTTGACGGCGACCATTGCTTTTTTCTCCTGCTGTCTACATG
>JAABSF010000489.1 GCA_011390535.1 Deltaproteobacteria bacterium
AATAGTGACTTATCTGTCGGTGGGCCGGGGTGGTTTGCGGCTCTGTATGGTCTTTTTACTTTGGTTTAACCTAAAAAGAGGCGGTTTTGTCGTTTTTTAAGAGGCTTTTCAAAGGTGGTAAATGGGAAGATTTGGCTGACGGTGTTCAGTTGGATTCCGACCTTGATCCTTACGAGAACGCAGCTTGGGCCGTTCAATCCAATCAACCTGTAAGGTCTGGGTTATCTAAGGATTATAGTGAGTCCGCAACTCAGGGTTCCGGCGGGGGTGTTGTTTTAGATACCATCTCATCGAATGATATGTCGGTTCCTGAGGAGCTTCGAGGGTGTCATGTAATCGAGCAAACACTTCCGGGCGGAGGGACAAAAGTCGTTTACAAGGCTTCGGATGGGTTCTGTGTCGACGAGCAAGGCGCAGAGATGCTCATAGAGGCATACCGGCTTGAGAAGAAAGAGGTAAGAGCTGACTCAAGAATAGCTTCTGTTAGTCACAGTGGTTCTGCGTTTTCTCCGTCTTCTCCGTTTTCTCCGTCTTCTCCGTCTTCTTCGTCTTTTACGGGACAGGGTAAAAAAAGATCCCGTGGTGGAGAGGAGGGTCAGCCATCTCAAAGGAGGCAAGAGTTTCTTGATCAGCTCCCGGAGGATGACACCGTCCCTAGAAAGCTGCGAGGAGCGCTCCTAATTCGCGAGGGGAGTGGGGTATTTTATCTAACCGCCGATGGAAAGAAAGTATCTAAAGAAGAGGCTGAAGATTGGATGGAAGTCTGGGAGAGAACCCGGCAACAATCTCAGGCCAAAGCACAACCCAAGGCGGAAAGGCAGGCCGAATCGAAACCACTGCCACAGTCTACAGTGCAAGCGCAACCGTCACCCCCGTCCACAGTGTCGCCTCCGCAGTCTACAGTGCAAGCGCAACCACCGCCCCGGTCCACAGCGCAGCGTCAGCAGAAGCAGCCACGGGCTATAGCGCAAACACAGCCGCGCCCCGTTTCTCAAACTCCCATCACGACATCAAGCCGTTCGAATTCAGCACAACAGGCTACCGGTCGTCCATCTGTTTCTTCAGAGGTGAGAACAGACAAGGCAGCCAAAGCTTGGGGCCTGGATTCACCGGTTACAGTCAAAGAAGAAGATCCATGGGAGGCAGCCATTCGCAATGTCGAAACCACCACTCCTCAACCACCTCCTTTTGGACATTCTCCTCCAAAAACCATTGAAGATCCTTCGGTACAGCCGTCCGAGAGGCTGTCTTTCAGGGGGCTTGTAAAGATGGCGGAGCAGCTCAGAGACAGAGCCATAAGGGGAGAGCTCAAGAAGCTGGATAGTGTTTTTTCAAGTGCACGGTTGATTGATTTTTTGGAAAAAGCTGTATTCGAACGTCTGAATGATGAAAGAGAAGAGCGGATGTTGAAACACTGTATCGCCGCGAGAGATGCGCTGCAGGATGCGTGGGGAGAATACAGAAAAGATATTGATCGCACCATGAGTGGAGATCTAAACACAGGGCGGCAGGTGGCTCTTGTTTTAAACACAGCTCGGATACCCGACCTTGATATCGGGAAGATGGCCTCTCTGGCTGTACTTAGAAGTGTGGAGCCCAAGAGAAAAGCGGTTTTAAGGGATCTGGCCAGGAGATTTCGTTCTTCTTGCCACTCGGACTTCATCAACTATTTGATGGCAAAGAAATTCGTTGATGACTGGACTTGGAAGCTTGGTAACGATGACGCAATGGTGGCACAGGGTGCGCTTCAGGAGAAAGATGTGCGCCTGGTCTTCGAAGGGGTTGTGGTTGTGAGGCTGGAAGGTTCATTGGGTGAGCTCCTAGACTCGGTTTCCAAGCGGCACGGGATGAGTTTGAGTTTCTTAAAACCATACTTTGGAGAGTTCTTTACCGAAATATCTTCAGCTGTAGCGGATGAGTTGTTGGCACCATAATTTCATGCTTATGCCCGAATGACGAACTTTTTTATTTTCTTAGTTACGGTTTTCATGTAGTTCAATCTTTTCGTAAAATGCCTCCAATCGGAGGATTGCCACCGTGCCGGCCCTTCTGTTGCGATGCGGCTCTTTGGTTCGACTATTTAGCTATTTCACAGTCCAAGCGACAAATGTTCTAACCGAGCACTGACGGGCTCGGTTTTACAAAGCTGGATCTAATGTGGACATAGGCCGTGGCCAAAAGTCGCAGCAGGGCTGAGTGGATAGTTTTACTTCACAGAACCGCATCCAGCGCTGACGGGCGCAATACAAAAAAGGTGGAATTTTCTAAGCATCCTTCCTGAAATTATTGAGGTTTTCAGTGACATCACCAAATTAACCAGCGAAAGTGTCATTCCAACGGTCGGAAGCCCATGCACAAAGCAAAGGCAACATCGCGTTGAACCCACGTTGAGACCATCCTTTGCCTGCCTTTTGGAAGGGCGATTTAATGAAGCGATCTCTTCCCTTCTTATTTTTCAAGGATGACAAAAATCCCACACGAGAACGGAGAGCAACACACAGCTATTGATCCTCGAAAAATTGCTGTTTTTGAGATAAAAATACTGGAAAATAATATTGGAAAACCCGTCACAACCCGCGCCATTCTATCATGGAACATTCTTCGGTTTCCGGGTCGCAGGGGATCACCCGGCAGTTTTCATCCAGCACACCTCCGACCACCATGTCCCACGCGTAAATCTTCTTGACATCGTTGGGGTAGTGTTCGAGATACACAAGCCATTTACACGAAGGTTGCAGGATCCCCCATTTTTTGTATTCCGAGGTCAGCCTTCTGCTGACTCCGGTCTCCAGATCATGCAAATACACATCATAAGAATATGTGGGGAAGGAATGCTTGGAATGTCGGTAATCAAACCATACCAGCAACTCTCCCGACATCTGGAACATCACCTGGTCGTATGGGTTGTCAGTTACCTGCTCTTCAATGCCAAGGTCCAGGTAACGAACGAACACGTTATATGAACCATCCCCTGCCTGGTTCCACGCAAGAATTTCACCTGATACATCAGAACAAAACAAATACTGGGTCGACTTATTGAGCCTCTGGGTAACCCCTGAAGGTATGTGGTGATAAAAAATATCCCACACTCCCGGCTCATCAACCGGTACAGCCT
>JAABSF010000490.1 GCA_011390535.1 Deltaproteobacteria bacterium
GCAAACCCCTTCCTCACAACCCCTTTTAACGCTTACATAGCCGTGGTCTCTAAGAACATCCAGCAAAATGGCGTTCGGCTCTACTTCCCAGTTGTGTTCTTTACCATTCACCTTTACTTTGATTTTCATCTGACTTACTCCTCTATCGCTCTCTTGACGGCCATCCGAACGGCCCGCATAGAGGCTGTTTTAATCAAGCGGTTTTTGTATTGGGAGGATGCTCGCATGTCGGCGATGGGCCCCACCTGTGAGAGCACTTCATCGCCGATTTTTTCGATCCATTCTTCATCAGAGCCATTGCTGTTTTTCCACAACGGTTCAATGCCTTCAATTAAAACCGGCATAGAGCGAACGGAACCTACGGCTACCCGCATATCCTTTATTTCAAACTCCGCCCCCTCAGGCGCGACACCTTTTACCCAAGCAGCAGCAGTGGCAAGCCCGTCGTCGTTTTTAGTTCTGGATACCTTGATAAAAGCACTCCCTGTGGTTACGGAAGGCTCTTCATCTATGGGAAGTATAAACTCTTTTATGATCTCTTCGGATTCCAGCACTTTGCTTGGGTGCCGCTCCAAGAGCTGCGAAATCTCCATCTCCCGAGGGTTGTTGCCGGCTGTTTTCACCTTTGCACCCAGGACCAGGAGCGGCACAGGAAGATCCGACCATGGAAAGCACTGGGCCACGTTCCCGCCGATGGTCAAAGCCGTCCTCACCCCATGAGGCCCTGCGGTCATGGAGGCTTCTTGCAATGCGCGGAAGCCGGGCCGAGTCAACTCTTGGGCTTCGGAGAGCATATATGCAGTTGTGCAAGCTCCAATGGACAAACCTTCTTTTACTTTTTCTATGCGGTCCAGGCCCAAACGGGAGATGTCAACCAGGGTTTTGACGCCTTTTCCTTTTAAGGTTGTGAGGCTGGTACCACCTGCGATGACCTTTGCGTTGCCGTTGCCATCGTGTAAAAGCCGGATGGCCTCATTAATGTCCTTTGGATAGCGAAACTCTTTAAGATCTTTCATGTTCGCTCGTTCCTTTGTTTATTTGTGGGGTCAATCTTAGAGTTGACTCAAGAATAAGATCGCAGGACCGAGGGCGTCGAGGCGCCCGAATCCAGAAGTTATTTTTGAGTCAGCCCTTATGAGCTTAAGAAATTAGGAGTTGTTGCTTTACTTGTCAATGTCTTCAGCGGTGACTTCACCTATGTCTTTATCCATAACTTCATCCATAACTTCATCCTTCATCCATAACTTCATCCATGACTTCATCCATGACTTCATCCATGATTTCAGTAGTGTCTTTGCAAAGCGTCCCGGTAGAGTCTCTCCATGTCATCTAAAAGCCTCTTTGATGAATAGCGGGCCCGGATTGTTGAAGAAATTTCATCCCTATTGAGAGAAGAAGGTGCTTTAAGAGAAGAGTATTTTGCAGGAGAGGCGGGTTCTGCGAGAGGAGCATTTGTTGCAGAAAAAGCGGGTTTTCCAAAAGGAGCATTTGTTGAATAATAAGCCGGCTGTCCAAAAGGAGAAGATGTTGGAGCAGACCTTCCATCAGCGGAAAACTCTAGGAAAAGCGCATTTTTAATCTGCTCCTTCATTTCGATTGGGTCTCTGCTGTAAACGAGACTCCCCAAGCGACCATGCTCTAAAACATCCGGCACGCCGCCCACACCTGTGGCTACTACAGGCACTTTAGCCGCCAGGGCCTCTATTACTGCTACAGGTGTCCCCTCATTCAGCGAGGTGAGGGCGAATACATCAATGTCGGCGTATATAGCCGCCAGGTCTTTTTCCCAACCCAGGAAATGTATTCTGTTTTCCATATCAAGCTCGCGCGCTCGTTCTTGGAGGCGCCCCTTGAGGTGCCCGTTGCCGGCGACGACGAAGTGGACACTGGGTACTTCTCGACGCAGGAGGGCCGCTGTCTCAATCAGCAGGTCCAGCCCTTTGATCTCAACCAGTCGCCCGACCGTGCCCACCAAAGGTGTCTCCTTGTCCAGGCCCAGCCTGTTTCTCAGCTCTCCTTTGTGGTGTTCTTTGGCTGTCGCGAGGCCATCCAGATGCTGGAAGCCGAGAGGAATCACATGGATTTTTCTTGACGGGGCTATACGATACACCTCGCTAAGGTCTTTTTTTTGATCTCTGGATAGGGCGATGATTCTGTGGCTCAAAGCTCCCAAGAACCTCTCTATGAAAATATAACGCTTTGTCTTTTGAGGGCTGAAATAGCCGTCAAAAATATGACCGTGAAATGTATGGATTCGCACCGGTACACCGGCCAGCAGGCCGGCGAGACGCCCCAAAAACCCGGCCTTGGAGGTGTGGGTGTGTATTATATGAGGTCGGAAGCGGATACACGCCCTGGTGATCTTTGACAGAGCTTTGATATCTTTTCCAGGGAGAATCTCACGGGTGAGGGCAGGGATTGTCTCAACTTTGAACCCAGTGTTTGCTGTGTCTCCTGTGTTTTGGGTGAGATAAGACATATCCCCTTCTTCTTCTCCCAGTGATCCCGCCAGCAAAACAGTTTTGAAGTTGCGTTCGGCCAGACCCGCTGAGAGAACAGCCGCGTGTCTCACCGGGCCGCCGATATTAAGCCGGGTTATAACCCTAAGGACTCTTATCGGGCTGTCCATTGAACAATCTGTTTTGATTTTGCTCGTCATAATAGTCTTGCCGCCGATTCCTCATTACTGCACTGCCGATTCCTCATCACTGCACTGCCGATTCCTCATCACTGCACTGCCGATTCCTCATCACTGCACTGCCGATTCCGAATCTCTTCCCAATACAACATGTGAACAAACCCCACAACCTTTGAAGATAAATCGCTCATGAAAACGGCTCATGAAAGCGAAATATTTATGTTTTGTCGTGGTTTTGTAAGACAGATGCCCGGCGTGAACAGAACGAGCCTTTTGCGCTGTCGGCAACAACTTCAAATAATTGATGATTTTCAGCAGGAAAAAATAAATTACCCCAAATATGCGACGAAAAACAAGGGTTTGATGAGACGTCATCTGAAAATGCCGGATTTTTACCCCAACACATTTACATGAAAAACAAACCGCCTCACTTTGATTCTACAGTCAT
>JAABSF010000055.1 GCA_011390535.1 Deltaproteobacteria bacterium
CACCCGCTTATTTTGCCATCGACATGATAAAACGACATGGCTCATAAAAACCTTATTCCACAATAAAGCAAATGTCCGTTTCAGCTTGTGCTGTGTTGTTTTGAACGTCACACTCTTCTATGAGATCGTCTTCGTCCACTACGGCTTGAAAAGACATCTCCGTCTCAATGGTGTGTTCGTATACCAGAGATACCCTCTCCCACGCACCTGGAAGTAAAACCTCGCTCGTGTAAACAGTTCCCAAAAGCTCCGGAGGGTTGTCAGCGTCCTCGTCGGTACGATAAAAATGTACTGGAATCGTGGAGACGGCGCCCGCGCTCCCGTTGTTTGTCACCTTTGCCACCAGTTGCACTTCGCCGGGACACTTAGTGATGGCAGTTAAGGACACAGCCAAATCAGGCACTGGAAACAGAACACCGCCTTGAACGTTTTGCCGATAAGAATTGTAACTCGTCCAACTCGGGACTTCGTTAACAGGGACATCCCACCACCCGCCTTGCAACTCAAAATCGGTGACATGGTAATTAAACTGGTTCCAAACAGGACGCGTCTTTACCCAGCGGTTGTGAGTGTCTCCAAAAACCCGGACCCCTTGTGTTCCTCCAGGTCTTTGACAGACGCCATTTTGATCACACTGATACCCTGCGCTGGAACAAGTTCCGCCTATACCGCCCTCACAAGCGGAGCCCGCGGTGCATTCGGTCAACTCGCACAATAAATCAATTGAAACCCCCGCATCTTTCCAAGAAATGTGACATAGATCTCGCCCAATCGCCTGATCTTGGTTGGACACAACAACGATCTCGGCGTTGCCGTCGCCGTCTACATCGGCCACTAGAGGATACTCCCCCGCCGTGCGTGAAGAAGAGGGAATTATGGGATCCACCAACTCCGCGCCGGTCAAACCATCATAAATGTGAAAGAAGCATTCGTCGTTATATAAAACCTCTGAGCTCCCGTCCCCTTGAAAATCGAAAACCGAAGACCCGGTTCGCGAGCTGCTCAGATCCTGTGTTTCGGTCTCCCAGAGAATCATGTCGGTTCGAGCACTCGAACACTCCCCTCCGCTTCGCAAAGGTGGATCCCAACAATCCGGATCATATACGATGTACGCGGTCAAACCCGCTACACTGACCTCCATTTTTCCGTCTCCGTCGAAATCGGCGACCGTTGGGGCGCCGCCGGAGCCTCCACCTGGAATCGGGATTGTGGCGTCGGCCAAACTCCCTCCAGGCCCCACCAATACACTCCCTGTCTGACCGTCCAAAAAATAAACCCCCGAATTAACGTTTATTACTTCAGGCCCCGGGTTGTCGGTTAAGACATCAGCCACCGCTAAAAACCCTGAGGACAACCCGTTATCTTCGGTCCATAAGGGTGTCCCACCCAGCACATTGGGATCTATCGTTATGGCGTGTGCGGCATCAATCACCTCAGGCATCCCGTCCTCGTTTAGATCGGCCACCACCGTATTGTGTCCACAACCAGTGACAGACACAAAATCCAGCGAAGGATTGCTGATATCATTCCCATTAAGCACCTGGCACCTGGCTATCACATCAGGCATCCCGTCACCATCTACATCCGCCACTGTTATTCCGCCGGAATACCAATGAGCCGTCCCTGCGCCGGGACCTGTCGTACGCAGCCCCTCACACGCCGGATATAAAGCCTCATTACATACATCCCCGATCCCTGTGTTGTCTGCGATACGAATACCTCCGCCGACTATGTTGTATACTATCTCTAACCCAGGGTCATCATCGAAATTTCCCAAAGCGACAGATGTGCCCCCATAAGGTTTGGGTGCAGCAGGATCATCATCCGATGGAATCGTAAAAAGCACCTCTCCGTTCCCGCTCCCGTCGCCCCTGCCGTCCAGCACGACAATAATAGCATCAGAGGTAAAAGCAGACCCACGATAGGCAACCACCACGATGTCCGGGATCCCATCCCCGTTCACATCGCCCACCACCGGCGCCGCTATGATGTTTCTATAATACTGCCCACTGTAATTAATCCCCGGCCAGAACCATTCCTGAATCGGCTCAATCTCGGTAAAATTAGGCTCTCCTTCACAAAGAGGCCCCGACGGTAAGGGCAGACAGCGTCCTATAGTCTCTTCGCAATACCAATCCTCATCCAAACAATCGAAGAAATTTTCGCATTCATCCCCCCAAGTTACACACTCGTTTTCAAGGCAAACCTGATCTGTGGATGAACAGCATACATCCAGGTTCTCTCCACAAAGAGCCAGACCCGGCAGGCAATCCGCCGCACAATCAACCCCATCCAAACAAATCTCTCCCGGTTCACAACAGACCTCGGAATTTCGACCACAGCGTACGTTTTCGCAAATCGGCAAACATTGCCAATCATTCACACATTCCTCGTCTTCTTCGCAACACACTCCGGCCGGTCCGCACGGATCTCCAAATTGGCATTCGGCGCCTCCATCATCACCAGCATCCCCCTCCAAAGTCCCATCCACTTCTTCTCCAGCGTCAACCTCCCCTTCACCGCTGCCGGGGTCGTTCCCACAACCTCCCTGTAAAAACAGGCTGATTATTATAAACCATGCAAAACCACAAAAAACCTTCCTTCCAAAAACCCTCATAAAGGCGTTTCGACATTTCATGGGAACTCTCCTCTTTACTATTTGCTATTTCCTATTTGTATTTAACTACGTTTAGTTACGTCACACCAAAAGCTCTGATCCAGGCATCCATGCTAACCAGTTTACTCGAATCGCAACGAACTTAGTGTACCATTTTTGAGCCCCCCCGTTTAGAAATAAAATTTTCTAGAGTTGTTCCAGCACTTCTCTTAGCTGACTCCAAGAAAAGGGTTTTTGTATAAAACTCTTCGCGCCTTCCTTTAAAATTTGATGTGCAGCGCCTTCATAGCTGTAACCCGATACCGCTATGACATACGGGTCGCCGAAGCGCCTCTTCATCTCCCTGTATACGGTCAAACCATCGGTATCGGGCAACCCAAGATCCAGTATTGTCAAATCAGGACTTTTCTCGAAATCGTCCAACACCCCTTCCAGCTCTTTCCAGCATCTCGCACAAACCACTCGATACCCGGCTTGCTCCAACATCCTTCGCCCCGCCCTGAGCATAGGCTCTTGATCATCGACTACCAACGCGGTTCCCTTGAAATGGGGTGCCTTTGAAGGCTTCTTTTTTATCTTTTTTTCTTTTCGTTCCTGAGATGATGCAGGCAAAAAAACTTTAAATGTAGAACCCTCACCTGGTGATGATTCCACACATATGTGTCCTCCATGATCTCGAATTATCCCCCAACACACCGAAAGTCCTAACCCGATACCTTTATCTTGACTCTTAGTAGTGAAAAAAGGCTCAAAAATATGAGGTTTATTTTCTTCTTGGATGCCACTTCCGTCGTCCCTGACTGACAGTTCTATCACCCCGGAGGATTCGCCTTTTAGTCCTAAGGGCTGGTCCGATTGAATCGTGGGCCTTTTTGTATCACCTTTAAATTTTTCCGTTTTAAAATCAGCTTTCTTTCTTGTTCTGGGCCGGATGAGTTGCAACCGGTTCGAATCAGACCGCTCCTTCAAATAATCTTGAGATGCATCGAGATGCACGTAAGGTGGCAGCTGTTTTAATTTCCTTACGCCGATTTTTATGGTTCCCTGATTATCTATGGCATCATAGGCGTTCATGCAAAGATTCATCACTACCCGAGCAAGCTGTCCTGAATCTCCTCTTACTAGGGGGTTCTCGGCCTTAATATTTACAACCACCGATACATTGGCGGAAAATATCCTGCCCAACAACTGAACAACCTCATCTACTATCCGGTCCAGCTCAATATCTTCGTTTTTTCTGGTCCCACCGCGGGCAAAAGACAAAATTTGAGAGGTGAGCTCAGAACCCTTTCTCGCCGCCTGTACAATCCCCGCCACATCCGCCCGACATCTATGATCATCGGCCAATTGCACCTCTAAAACCGAAGCAAGCCCCAACACGGCCCCCAGAACATTGTTAAAATCATGTGCCACTCCCGCCGCCAACCTCCCGAGGCTCTCCATTCTCTGGAACTGGTCCACCTGCTCCTGAAGCTTTCTCTTCTCCGTCACGTCTCGCGCAGTCCCGTGTATCTGGAAAACCGTTGCTTCCTGAACAATAGGTGCCAGGGCAACCTCCAACACATGCACAACATCCCTCTTTCCCACCATTTCAACCTCCACGTCCACGTGCTCACCACCTGTTGTTCTATTCAGTGCTTCAAAAAACACCTCTCCACTGAATTCAGTCAAAAGCTCAGAGAAGCGGCGTCCCACGATCTGATGTCGGGGTTGCCCTCTCAATGCAACCCCGGCCATGTTCATCTCTAAAACCACCCCGGTAGTGTCCATGCAGAATATGAGATCCCTTGAAGACTCAAATAGGTCACGATACCTCTCTTCTGATTGTCGCAGCCTCTCTTCAAGCCGGTGCTGCAAAGTATAATCCCGCGCAATTCCTAAAATCCGAGGTTTTGCATCAGGCCCCTGGATAACGATGGCATTCACTTCCACCGGTATGCGCCCTCCATCTCGACAGATCAGGTGGTAATGCATATTGCGATGAATGAATTCGCCGCCGACCATCTGATCCAACACCACATCTAAATTCATCTGATCGGTAGGACTCAACAAATCACGCAAATTTAATTTTGAAAATGTACTCGGTGTATAACCCAACAGCTCAATAGCCATCCCGTTTACATAGAGCAGATTTCCCTTGTCATCCACCTCGAACACAATGTCCGGCAACAAATCCAACAATATACGCGACTGCTGTATGCCATCGGTTATTTCTTCGGCTACAAAACCTTTAGATCTCGAACCACCGGCAAGGCTCTCCAAGTTAAGTACCACCAACACTTGTGGGCCCACCGAACCTTCGTCATCGTTCAACTTGCAGGCCCGTACCCTCCAGTGCAGCTCCCCTCCGCCGGATCGAACGACACTCAACCTGGCACTAGTTTCACGCCCTGTACGAAGACATGTCCCGGCAACTCTCTCGATGGTTTTCCCATATCCTCTGGACCCAAGAGCCTCCATACATGGTTTACCCCTATCGCCACCCTCCTCACCTCCATCCACACCAAGAACGGACTGGGCCGCCTTGTTCCAAAAGACGACACACAAATCTTCATCACAAATAAGAGCGGGCTCGCGCAGAAAAGAGACAACTCTTTCCAAAACGCCGTCATGTAACTGCAATGGACTTGAAACTGAATCCCCGCTCAATCTATAAACTCCTCAGCATAGCTTCTCACATCATGCCCGGCCAAAATATGAAAAAACCGAATACTCTTCACTGTCGGCGGCGAGAGCTGACCCAACGGCAAATAAAAAATCTTCTTTTTAAAACGACCGGCCAATCTCTGATATCTCCGACTCGGCGGATATCGGCTTACGTATACTATCATCTCTTCCATGCAGTAGTCCAGTGCAGCCAATAACAGCCGCTCAGGTTTTGTCTGTGCAATGTCAAAATAAGGATCTTCCCAGATTTGAAACATTCGACCGGGAGGATATGACATCAAAAAACCGCCATATTCTGATCTTGAGATTCCCGGACCTACAATTTGGTCACCCATGGATGTCGCATAAAAAGCCATATCTGACTCTTGAGAATGTTCCCCCTGCCAGGTCAGCTTCCAGGGAAACCGCTCAGGTCCCTTATCATCCGGATCAAAAATCACAACCACCGCACCTACATTACCTCTCACAGGGCGCTTATGTTTCACATATAGGCGACCTTCGTGCCAGTTTCGAACTGTCTCACGGACATCGATGCCGTCAGCCAACGAAACCTCGAATGGCTCAACCCTTACATTCTCTTCAGAGAAGACCCGTTCTGCACGGCTTTTCAAATAACCTCCGAAACCTTCAATAATCAAATCCTCGGGCGGATAGGAACAAATGCCCATGGGTCTCCATGAGCCCTTCCACTGCCCTGGAAATTTCTCCTTCGGGCGCGGCCTGAGCAACTGCATCAACTTTCTTCGCTGCTTTATTCGCCGCCGAAAACGCATCAACCTCCCTCTTCGGCCAAGGTCTTCCAAAGAAAGTTTCATGATAGGAAGGTCATAATCGACTTCCTGTGCCGCGCTCCTGGTCGCTGTGTCCCATACCCGATAGGCAAAATCATCGTCTGCCACACCTCTCGCGGCTATGACAATGTGATACAGTTCAGGAGACAACCGCCCCTCCAATAATACCCAGTTGCGGCAGAACTTCAGCGCTGTTTGAATGTATGTAGTGGGCAGTTCTCTGTGATCTTTCTCTGCGTATTCCTTAACAGCCATGAGATAGAGGCGCTCCAGGGCTTCCCATCGGTCAGGCACCCAAGAAGAGAAAAGAATCTCGTCCTTATGATTCAGCGATGGATTTGGCGCAGATCCACCATTAGGTTTTAAGAGCCCGTTATCAAGAACAATCCTTCGCCTATACTCCTCATACTCATATCTTAAATACGCGGGCTCCGAAGTTACCTCTTTCGCCGAATCACCATCCAGATGGCTCAAACCAACACCAGAACGGTAGACTCGTCCCAAAGGGCGGGGTTGTGGCTGCTCCAACAATTCATATACCCGCTTGGCGTGGTATAGCCCGCAGACAAAAAGAATAGGCTCACCATCTTTGTCCAGCCTCTGGAGATGGTGTGCCATACACCTCTCTCTCTCGGACGGAGGAGAGCCTTCAGCGAAGTTTTCAAAATAAGCTCTACAGTATGCATTCCAGCCTATACGAGTTATTGCATACGGATCCGGCAAAACATCCCGATGCTCCTCGCTGACCTCTGTATCCAGATCTATCAAATGAACGGAGAGTTTTTTTTCACGAGCGGACCTAACCGCCTCGGTGAGACCACTAGTGGACTCTACGAGGAAATATCGGTCATCATTTCTGCGCTTGTAATGGATGACCGAAACGGCAGGAAGCCTGCCCACTGCCGACAGCAAAGACGCCCTTATGGAGGGAACCAGCTCCAGCGCTACATGTTTAAAGTCTCTACCCAAAATCACCTGACGCACCACGGCCGCATTTTCCATCACACCATGAATCACAGGTAGTATCTCTATATTCCTCCAAACCAGGACAGGTTTAGGAGGTGACTTCTCACCGGACATCATCCCTCCACGGACCATTGCTGATCCGGCAGATACTTCAACGCTTCTCCACCCAAGATCATCAACACAGAGCGCTTCAGAGCTGAGACAAGCCTGGCTGAACCGACTCCCGACGCACTTTCGGGCCCGCCACTCACATCTTTTTCAAGCTCATCTTTATGTCGTACCACTTTCATAGCAAACCGCGCGATATTCACACCGTCTCTTACTGTGTAAGTTTCATCGGATTCATGCGCCGATTGAAGAAATCTTACAACATAGTCTAAAACCTCCTCATCGGAGAATGGTAGATTCTTGCGCAGGATGAGTTTTTCTTCCGTCGCATCCGGAAAATCGATATATATTTGGGGCTGAAGACGAGAGTGAATGTACTCTGGAAGATCAAATGTTGATGAATCTTCGTTCATGGTTGTACAAAAACGAAAATCTTCATGAGCATGAATCCTGGTCCCCGCCACAAGAGACTCTACATATTTTCTCCGGTCCAACAGTGGAGCCAATGAAGCCCACGCCTTCTCACTCATCCTGTTTCCTTCGTCCAAAATCAAAACCCCTCCCCGCAGCATCGCGGTCACCACAGGGCTCGCTACATACTTCAGCTCTCTTGGTCCCGACACTACAGGGGTGACCACAAGATCTTCCGGACGAGTATCCATAGTAGCCTGAAAAAGATAAACCTCCTTTCCGATAGCCCGGGCCGCTGAATACGCCAAGGTAGTCTTACCTACTCCAGGCTTTCCAACGAGGCGCGGGCAGAGGGGGATGTCATCTTTATCTATGACCATCCACGACGCCAGCACCTGATGCAATAGATCCTCACGACCGACCCAATCCATATTCAGCTCAACAGGCTCTGATAAATGAAGCTGCACACCTTGATAATCTATGGTACTCATAATCTCCTTCCATGTTAGTAATAACAGCCGCATTTTGGTTGAGATTGAAGGGATACGCAACAGCATTTCTGATTTTTTTTATTCTTCGGCCCAAGATTGACTTCGACGGAATCTCACAGGCGATACTGTTTCTACAGTGTAGAAAACGAAAAATGTGTGTTATAAGCCTGGATCTGATGTTTTGGAATTTTTTCAACATACGTCTCTTTACACATTTAAGGTGTCTTGTTCCGACTCCAACAGTTTTTTTCTTGTTGGGTGTCTCATTGGTTTTTGCTTTTACAGGGTGTAAAGATGATAAATACGATACCAAACTGAACGAACTGGCCCGAAATGAAATGAAGATTTACGGTGGTGTACCTGCACCCTTAAGAAATCCGGCCGGTTTTTGTTTTGAGTCTTGTCGTAGACAAATCGTTTGTCGACTGGGTGATCCTGAGGGAGAAGAACAAGAGAAGATTTTTGAGACCACTGTGGAAAGATGCGGGCACAATTGTGTCGAATGGATCAAATCAAGCCCATACGAGGCCGCCGCGCAACATCTTTGCTACTTAAAAAACAGATGCAGCCGGCTCTCGGCATGTCTGTCTGAGACAAAGAGGCTTCTTCGGTATTCCTCTGAACCCGAAAAACAAAGAGATTGCTTTAAACTTTGTGTTGATTACGGTGCATGTGAAGGGCAAGAACGAATGTGCCTAAAGCTCTGCAACGAAGGTGATCTTCGCATTTACAGGGCGCTTGAAAATTGTGAAAACAGAAGCTGCCCGGAAGTAAAAGAATGCGTGGAGGCAGAGCTAAAAAAACAAGATTCAAGAGCCTTTATGTAGGACAAAGAATTGAGATTATTCAAGCGCATAAGAACCTGGCGGCATCTCAGAAGGATAAAGAGAGAGCACCGCTATCTTGAAAAAGAGACCCAGAGAATAGTCAGGCTATATGGCCCTTTGGACAATAACGGGGAAACATCGCTCCAGTATTCTCGGGTGTCGGGAATTCGTCATGGGCTGAAGCTGGCATTTACGTTTGGGCTTTGGTTCGTCTATCGTAGGGTTTTGCGGGCGCGGCGACCACTCATTGAAGAAGAAGCCATCAACGAAATCGCACAAGCCCTTAAAGCTTCAAAGCAAGCACAAGAGAGCAAAAATATCAAAAAGGCGGCAAAGAGCCTTGAAGCACTTGACAAAAAAGTTGGTTACCACCTCGGCTTTGCAAGAAAATCTACGATCCGGGAATATGTTGAATCCATCGGCGTTGCGGTGTTGATTGCACTATTTCTGAGAGCTTTCGTTGTTGAGGCTTTCAAGATCCCTTCCGGGTCAATGATACCGACGCTTGAGGTAGGAGATCATATATTTGTGAATAAGTTCAGCTATGGGCTCCGCATTCCGCTCACAACAGATCCTCCGCGCCGCTTTTTCAACTGGGGAAAACCGAAACGAGGGGAGGTGGTGGTTTTCATAAATCGCCACCATGTGGAACATGATTTTATCAAGAGAGTAATCGCTGTTGGGGGAGATGAAGTAAAAGTCAAAGGCAGCACAATCTATCTCCGCAGAGAGGGACAAGGAACCTGGGAGCCGGTAAAAAAGACTCGCATGGAGGGAGAATGCCGTTATCAAGATTTTGGAGGGGGTAGTTGGATGGAACAGTCCAACTGCGATTATTACAGAGAATATTTGGAAGGTCACGAGTACACCATCATTATCGACCGTGATCGTGAAAACCAGAATTATCCACCGGTGGAGTTATTTAAGGACACATCTATACCCATCGGGTCTCTCAGGATCAGATCGGACAAAATCTTCAACCCCTACAAGGTCCCCGAGGGCACAGTCTTTGTTATGGGAGACAACCGGACTAACAGCGGTGACAGCCGCCTGCTTATAAAAGTGGGTTTTGTCCCGGAAAACTACATAAAGGGCAAATCGCTTGTTGTTTGGTCATCGTGGGGGCCGAGCCGATCTTGGTGGGGCCTCAGGTGGCACCGGATAGGCAGAGTCATTGACTGATAAGCCCGGTCAAATCCATCTCAAAAGCAGCCACCGGGTGTCCAAGGTTGAATCTCTCTAAAACGGATGGGTTAATTTCCCCGAGAGTTCCACACACCTCTCCCTGAACAATAATTTCTCCACACCTACCTTTCATATAACATCCTCTCTCACCATTTCGGATCTCAGCCTTCATACCTATCTCTCTCAACATCGCTTCACAAAGAGAACGTGCGTCAGCCGCCCCGGCTGATGCGTCTATCATTACAGCGCCCAAAAAAAGCTTCTCGACCGCCCCTGTCTCTGAATTCTCATCTAAAAAAGTAACCGGTCCCACCTCAAAGAGCTTTTGTGGCAGCTCTCTATTTGTGTTCGCCGATAAAGTCTCCAACAAACCCGGCAGAAGAGACACCCTCAAAAGCGTCTGCTCTGTGCTTATTGGATGAGCCAACAAA
>JAABSF010000491.1 GCA_011390535.1 Deltaproteobacteria bacterium
TTCGCTTCTCTGCCTCCAAAAGAGGCTTAGGATCGGTGGTTGAAGCGCCCACAATGAAGTCCGTGTACTCCTTCAACGTCAACCCCTCCATCTCGGCAAAACCCGGAGTTGGATATAATGTAATTACCCATGGCTTGGATAACCTTATCGAAGAAAACGGCTTGTCGGCTTCGGCCAACTTTCTTGTCGCATCTCCAGAAAGATTCGCATAAACTGAAGGGCTCTCCGCGCCTAAAACCTCTACATATTTATCCATGGATTCATATCGGACTTTATGCCACTCGGGCACCGCGTCTATCTGCTCTTCGGAGCCATGTCTCACCATAGCGGACGACCACACCCTACCACGCTCATTGTTGGGAGGAACCAAATACACATCGGGGATACCGCCGGCCTTGATAACACCCTCCTCTAAAAGCTCCATCAAAGGCCAGCCTATACGCTCTCCTTTGATCATGACCCGCTCACCTTGTTTGACACCACCGAGACTGTGATTCAACAAATAATCCGCCCACTTTTGAAGATCATCTCTCCTGATTTCCGGCTCTTTCACGACTCATACTCCTTTTTATTATCTGGTTGATTAACTCAATAATGTTCCCATGTCTTATACATGAACATGTTTTGATCTTTTCGGTCATAAGATCAACTCTTCACATCCATCAGAACAAAAAACAACCTTATAAATATTAGGCTTGCCTAATATAATTGATTTCACACAACAATTCGCCAGGTCCAAATATTGCATAGCCCATCCTGGAAAAAACAGGAGACCAACATGCAATTCACAGCCGACCCAAATTCAGATTCAAAAAAGCAGACCTCTCATGATAGTCCTCTCGCAGAACCCCCCCTTAAAGGCAACCAATCCCACCAACACTCCAAGGGAATGCCATCAAACACAAAAAAAATTCCGTCATCCTTTTCAACCGAACCCCTCGACAGCGCTGAACTTACTCTCACTTATGAAGACGGAACCATTATCCTTGCAGGTCTTTCCCCTGCAAAATGGGCTCTGGATGAAGATCTACCTGATTATCTGATCTGGGACGCCAGAATCGGGGCATATCGAGCGCCGGCTCACCAATACAAGCTATTAAAAGGGTGGGTTGGTGAACTGCCGATTAAAACAACTGATCTCGTCTCTGGATGGCGCCATGTTCCAAACCCTACATTCCATGCACCAAAATTGAGAGAATATCAGGAGGAAGCAGTGTGGGCGTGGAAACGAGCCTCGACTCGGGGAATAATCGCACTCCCAACCGGCAGCGGAAAGACAAGAGTGGCACTCTCCGCTATGGCCCTCCTCGGAGTGCCGGTGCTTGTGTTGGTTCCCACCAGGGTTTTGATGTCACAATGGATGTCTGAGCTGAAAAACGTCTATAACGGGGAAGTGGGGCAAATGGGCGATGGAGTTCAGCGTCTGCGTGTAGTGACAGTGTCTACCTTTGAGAGCGCCTACCGTCACATGGAAAAGTTTGGCAATCGTTTCGGCTTGCTGGTGGTGGATGAAGCACATCATTTCGCCTCAGGCTTGCGCGCCGAGGCGCTCGAGATGACGGTCGCGCCCCATCGCATGGGGCTAACCGCGACACCTCCTACGGAACCCGAGCCTTCCATGCGTCTCATGGAGTTACTCGGTCCTGTCGTATTCGGAAAAACAGTAACCGAAATGGCCGGCACGTATTTGGCCGGTTATGAGACTATCACCCTACCCGTGTCCATGTCTCCCGAGGAAGAGCTGAGTTACAACCGACATAAAGGCCTATTCATGGGTTTTTTCAGAAGATTCAAAGCACAAAATCCTATGGGTAGTTGGCCTGACTTCGTCACGTGGGCACGAGATGAATCAGGAGGCACCGCCGCCCTGAGAGCATGGCACGCAGCAAAATCCATCTTAAGCCTGCCAAAACACAAAAAGCACCTCGTAGGAGACCTGCTAAACAGGTATTCTCAACGCCGTGTATTGGTGTTTACGCGAGACAACGCCTCAGCCTATGAAATTTCAAAAGAATTTCTAATCCCCGCCATAACTTGCCACATAAAGAGCAGAGAACGAAAAGAAGTTCTATCCAAATTTGCATCCGGAGAAATAAGGGCGCTCGTCTCGGCCCGGGTACTCAATGAAGGTGTAGACGTACCCGAGGCCGAAGTGGCCATCATAACAGGCGGTTCCATGGGAGAGCGCGAACATCTGCAAAGAGTAGGTCGTGTCCTGCGTCCCCGAGAAAACAAGATCGCCAAAATTTACGAACTCGTTGTGACCGAGACCACAGAGAGCAGAGCGGCTAAGAAGCATACGAGAGCCCTTTCAATAGCTCCTGGAGATCGAGCACATGGTCTTTCGAATACAAAAGAACAATCGACAAAAGACCAGAGCACACAAGACTACACAGATACCAAGGGATTGCAAAAGAAGGAAGAAGCAACTGCCGGTGTGCTTGTGATTTGATTGATTTGATAGCACTAAAACATACATCAGATGCTCTCTTTTTCGGTCTTATGATTCGAGGTGCAAATTGATCGCATTATCAAAAATACCTTACAGTGTAGCTCACGGGCAAATTATCCCTCACTATCTCTCCCCAAAAGACGTCACATGGATCCGTTGTCTTCTGGACGAATACCTGCGTTTTGTGGACCGACCAAAAAAAGAACTTTTGCAGCGTCTTCGGGAGCCTCTACCGGCTCACATTCCAAACCGGCAATCTCTTGTAGTCATCCGATTGTTGGATCGCCTCTTCCTTTCTAAGCAGGATACTCCGTTTTCTCCTCGCAAAATCCGCTCGGTAGTATTTAAAACCGCCGCCGAGCGAGGCCCTGAAGCCACCCGCTATACA
>JAABSF010000492.1 GCA_011390535.1 Deltaproteobacteria bacterium
CCATAGAAGAAACATTTGAATCACTCTACGCAGACATACCTGAAGAAAAAAAACTCAAACCACCCCAGGCTTTGCCTGCACCTACAGAGTTGTTGGAGCAAGCCAACTTGCTGTTGGCCCAAGGCATTGTGGCAAGAAGTCGGAATCTTCATGTAGAGCTGTATTCCTCTGTAAGACCTGCAATTAAGGCTGCCCGGATGCTTGGGCTGCTCTGCGAAGTGGAAACCCAGCGAAACACC
>JAABSF010000493.1 GCA_011390535.1 Deltaproteobacteria bacterium
GCAGTTATCCAATGTGCCCTGCGGGTTTTGGGATTTTTTGCGTTATCCTCTGGTGGCTGAAGGGGAAAAGGCGGCAAAAGAGTTGGGATGGACCGCGGAGTATGACATAGAAGAGATCGCTGAAAGCATAAGCAGTGAAATGGCCCGGAATAAAGGCAGAGGCTTGAGCCAAGAGCCGGAGAGAACTGCAAGAGAAGGTGTACATGGACAGCAGCGGTTTGAGGCTATGTCCTCCGGGGAAGATGTAATTGATGAGTTTGGCTTCGATTCGGCTTTTTTTCGGGCGTTGGAACCTGTATTGGATTTTTTCTTCACAAAGTATTTCCGAGTCACCACCTCCGGCTTTTCCTCAATACCAACCGACAGCAGTGGGTTATTGGTGGTTAATCATTCGGGGGTTCTACCTCTGGATGTTGTGATGTTGCTATACGCAATCCACAGGGATCCTCGAATAAAGAACCATCTCAGGGTATTATTAGAGGACATGGTTTACTATTTCCCCTTTCTAGGAACCATGCTGAACAGAATGGGGGGGGTGAGGGCTTGCAGGGAAAACGCGGAACGACTTCTGAAGTCGAATGGCCTAGTGGCTGTCTTTCCCGAGGGGGTTCAAGGGACGGGGAAGCTCTTTAAGAGACGGTATCAGTTGCAGCGTTTTGGGCGTGGTGGGTTTGTGAAGCTGGCATTGAAGACTCGTGTTCCAATTATTCCGGTGGCCATAATAGGTGCTGAAGAGAGTTATCCGATGTTATCGAAGGTTGGCTGGTTTTCTCGTTCATTGGATATTCCATTTTTTCCAATTACACCTCTTTTCCCCTTCTTGGGTCCCTTTGGATTAACCCCGTTGCCTTCAAGATGGCTCATTCGGGTCGGAGCGCCCATTCACCTTCATGAACAGTATGGTAAAGAGGACGCTCGTGATCGATTTCTCATCAACAAACTAACCGAAGATGTGCGAGCGACTATTCAAGAGATGGTAAAAGAATCGTTAGAAGAACGGGGTCCGGTTTTTCTTGGGCGGAGTTGAGAATAGATGTTCAGGTTTTTGCGGGCGGGAGGGGTTTGAGTGATTTATAGAGTCGGCTTTTAATTATACAGGATCTCATTGAGATCCGGACAAACATGCTCGCAGGGCCGTCGAGGCGGTCAATGTAAGTGTGTTTAGCCTACGCAGCAGTTTCTGCCGGCGTCTTTTGCTTTGTACAGGTTCTCATCGGCGGCTTTGATAAGATCTTCAGGTGACTCCAGTTCATCCCATGCAGAGCTGACCCCGATGCTGATGGTGATGGGGATAACGATGTCTTCGAAGCGGAAAATGTGTTTTTCAACCAATCTCCTGATTTTTTCAGCAAAAACCATGGCGTTATAGTTGTCGATCTCAGGGAGGGCGACAACAAATTCTTCACCCCCGTATCGTCCTATTATGTCTTCGCGGCGGATACTGTTTTTAATGGCGACGGCCATCTCTTTCAGGATGTAGTCCCCTGCGAGATGCCCGTAGGTGTCATTTACTTCTTTAAAATGATCGATGTCGAACATTATGATAGATAAGGGACGTCCATAACGATGGCCCCGACTGATCTCGCGGTCCAATGTTTCCATTAGATAGCGTTTGTTATACACCTGAGTTAGACCATCAATGGTTGTCAGGCGATAAATCTCTTCATGGTAAGCGTGTTCTATATTGCTACCACTTAGAAATTTGAAGATGGTGTGGCCGATTTTGATAAAATCTCCGTCACGGATAACTTGTTCATCGACAAGCTCATCATTGACATAAGTGCCGTTGGTGGAGCCCAGATCTCTTATCATCACGACTTTGCCGGTGTTTATAATTTTTGCATGGTTACGGCTGACGGATTCCTGATCGATCTGTATTTCGCATTTGCCGGAGCGGCCAAGTATGAATATGTGAGATTCAAGGTTGTATTTTTTTCCCAACTCATCCCCGTAGATTACAACAAGACAAGCCTTCTTTCTGTCTGTGACCTTTTTGGGGAGTTGGTGGATGACTGTTACTACTGTCTTATCTTTCATGGGTGAGTGAATGCCTAGTATTTCTGCTTTTTAATTGAGTGAACTAAACGCTTGCTTTTTTCACAATAATAACACAACGCCTGTGTAAAAATAACAGGAAATTACGTGCTTGATACTACCGGATTTGTTTTCTGATTTCCATACCAAAGAGGGCAAAGAAAAAAAGGAAACCGGACAGTGTCGCCAAAAAGCCGGACAAGGCCGTATAAGCTAAAACTCGCAATGGACTGGGAGTTTTGATGGTCACAAGTAGACTCGGCCGTGCTCCGCTTTTTAAAGAGCCGTTATCCTTGCCGGTTTTTTTACAAGAGGGCGATTCGGTGCTAATCCCGCCGACGGGAAAAATGCTTTGAGAGCAGGTAGATAGTCCTATTTTTAATGAGCTATGGTTTTTTTTCAGCTTTTTGAACCATGAAAACAAAGGATTCAGACTTAGGGTAGCGCCCAGATATCCTCGCATCTCTGTGTGGTTTGATCCGGCGTCATGTGAAACATGGTATGAAACGGGGTTGTTTTTAGTTTTAGCTGATTCACCTCTGGAAGTTTCGTTTGAGAAGAGAGGAACGCCAATCAGAATACCAGTGATCTCGTCGCCTTTTTTCTTTAATAAGAAAACACTGCGCTTTTTTTCTTGCATTAGCTTTCGTCGTGAATCATGGGGATCAGGAGAGCCGACCGGGGTTGATTCTTGGGAGAGCGGCAGAGCGGGGTCAAAAGATGCGATCACTTGTCCTTCACTGTCCGCAACCAAGATTTTTGTGAGCTCCGGGTTGCGAAAAGAGGTGAGCCTCAGAGAACGTTCAAGGGCTGCTTCAGGCATAGTTACCCACATGCTTAGTTGAAGTGCAAGAGATCTCAGCTCCCTGAGTGGTTTGTTTACGTATGAGTCGACTCTGTCTTGTAAAGTCATTTTAAGAGAGTTATATGAGCTTGGAAAAGCACCTAAGGCTGGGTTGAGCTTTGCCGTGAGGTATATTGTTATTGAAAAAAAAGCCCAGACAAACACTGCTCCACCCACGATTTTGATAAGGAAAAGCCTCAACTTTTCGGG
>JAABSF010000494.1 GCA_011390535.1 Deltaproteobacteria bacterium
GAAGCTGTTCAAAACGTAGCTCTCCAGCTTCTGGAGCTTCCCTGTGAACCGGTTGATAGGGATGTGCTGGCGTCCCATCTGAAATCAGCGGGTTACTCGGATAGCTTGCTGGAAGGGTTGAGCTTCTTGTTTCATTTGGATGCGGCAAAACCCACGAACTTTGAAAGTGAAGCAGATGTTTCAGATTTTCGAATAAAGAGAGCCCAAGGATGGCGGACTCTCATCGTTGAAGCAGCACAGCGACAACCGCTGGTGCTCCTCTTCGATGAAATCGAGAAAATGGACGGCGCCTCAAAAGAGCTGCTCTCCGCTCTCGCGGCGGTGGAAACCGACGCACCGTTAACGGTTCTAATCACACATGATGAGAGCTATTTTGCACTATGGCCCAACAGTGTAAAAGAGATATCCGTAAGAACGCTCGACTCCATGGAATCAGGAGATTTTGCTCGTTATCTTAGCCAAGGAGAACTCTCAGGAAACGATGCAAAAAAAATCGCCCGAGCTTCTCAAGGAAACCCGCTTCACATAAGAGAGCTCGTAGCGTTCAGATGTCTTCATGAGATGGACGAGCCCCCTGAAAAGTTACCGGATCTGATCGCCGCACGCTTCAATCGTCTCCCCGGAGAGGCCCGAACACGCCTGGAAATCGCGTCCCTGATCTCCGACACCGTCAAGAAAAACGCTATAGCTGCATTGGAATCATCCATGGGGACGCCATTCCCTGAGGTGGATATTTCCGTATCAAAATCACTCAAAATACTCGATTATATGGGCTTTCTCACAAAAGAATCCACACATTATGCTTTCTTGCACAGTTTGCAACGAATGGTGGTGTCTACAAGCATCCCCGCCGGAGCAAAAAAGGACATTCACAAGAGAGCGGCCCGCTTACTGGGGCATCAAGGAGCGGGGATAATGTCACTTGCCCACCATCATTGGGCCGCCGGCAATGATGAAGAGTCCATCCATCATTTACTTTTAACAGGAAAAGCCGCACTGAAGGCATTGGATGAGGAAGACGCCGAGTTTTGTTACAGACGCATTTTGGAAAAAATTAAAGGCCCGGATGCCACCCTCTCGGGAACCCAAGGCAAAATATGGCTCGAAGCGGTGAGGGGGCTCGCTGTCTCTCTTAAAAGATCCGGAGAGCACGAAGAAGCTGAACAGCTTCTAAAGGTCGCCCGCAGACGAGCCACCAGGATCGGATGGGATTTGGGGCAAGAGAGGCTCCTGGCTTCCTTGCAAGGGGTTAAGCAAGAGAAGCCGGAACCTTGAGAGTAGAATGTGGAAATGACTATTATAGTAAATGAGGAATAACTTGATGCATCATCTGCAGTGGTGACCTAAAAAGTTCTTACCTGCAGTTGTGACCAAAACAACGGCCACCTACTCGCTCGCGGAACTTTATGTTCAAATTGGGCCTGCGCTCGGGTCCGCGTCTGAAAGACTTTATGCTCGGAATCTTGCGCTGCAAGCCGACTTTGGGGGTTGTTGAACGAGCACGAATCGCTCCTTCTCTTTTCATGACCCCGGACTTGATAATCATTGTCGTGTTGAGTTGGCTCAGTTTACCTTTTTTCACCCCGAAGGAACCAGACTCCATGTGCGGAGAATACCTTATCACCGGCTCACGGACCTTGAACCTTCTGGTATTGATTTTTGCGGTTTTCGTCGCCTTGTTTGCCGTTTTGCCCTGAAGGTTGATCCGAGGCTTACGGACATTTCGATTCATGGAGACACCATCAGGGTTGGAACGTTCGACCGAAGATCCAAGCTGTCGCAAAGCTCCGTTTTTGAGACATTTCGCAATATCCAGATGAGCCATGTTGGCTTTCTTCCCATTTGAATATGGTTTAGAAGCTTGGACCCTTCGAGTCGAACCCGGGATATTGATCACGTTTTTCGCCTCTACCTTGCGAGTGTCGAGCTCTTTGTTTGTGTTCTCTGCTTCTGCTCGATTCTGCACGACCTTGTTGGCCATTTCAAACCGCGGGTTGGCGCCGGCTTCCGGAATAATCATGGCCACTGCCGCTAATACCAAGAAAACACTACTTTTTTTCATAGAAACCTCCTTTTACTCTGTTTGTCCATCTGCCTAACGAGTTTGAATCTGGTAAAAAAAGAAATGCAAAAGGAATACCAAAAGTTTCGTAAGAGCTTTTGCCGGAAACAATCACTCAAACAAGTTGAGCATAGTAGAGGAGACATGGAGTCTAAAACATGCAATTACGGATATCACACAAGGAATGGAATCTCATACCAAAATGCACAAATGCCTTGTTACAGCATTTCAATTCTTTACGAAATTCTTGTTTTATGTGAGCCATTGAGAAAGACGATGACTTTTTTTTGCTGCAATTATGGCGAAGTTTTTACGTGATATATCTATTGAACTGTTTGTTTAAGATTCGTGTTCGCGTTGAGATGGAGTAAATTTTTGAACAAAAATGCCTCAACAAAAGAAAAAAGCGTTATTTCTTTTACGCAGACCTCAGAAATTCGGCATCTTAAAGTGACCCGTCGGCTGATCTTCTTTTTTTATTTGTGGGCGCTGCTTTACGGAGGTGCAAAGGATGTCTGTGCTTCGCGTGCGATATTTTCTAAAAAATCCTCCGCTCCTGTGGGCGTCTTCCATGGTCCTCATGAACTTGCCTGGGATATCAGAATCACATTTGATCACAGAACCGGAGCGTTTTCCAAGTCAAAGTCTCCTAAAGCAAAGCGAACCCGAAAATTGTATAGAGGTCGTTTCACCCCCATAGAAAACACCGATGACAAGAAAAACATCCATGAAAAAAGGTTCTCCGAGGCCGAGGCGATCCCGGGACGGTTGAACCAAAATAAGAGGGGCCGTTGGAGAATTGTGGGAGAAAAGGAATTCAAGACAGTAAAGATACGGATTGTGCTCTCCGGTGAGCGAGGTTCCTCTGTAGTAAAATTGGTCACTAAAACGGAATATCTGGAACCTACATTTATTCAACATGAGAGTGTAGAGTTAGGTTTTCCGTGTAGCAAAATGACATATCTTGATCGTAGTGAAGCCCTCACCTCAGTGAGTGGAACCACCAAGAGCCCAGATCG